>JANLHP010000015.1 GCA_024654445.1 Candidatus Curtissbacteria bacterium
CAGCCAAATTTTGAACATATTGTTAACCTCAAAAATCATCAAAAATCGGCAATTTTTGCAATAAGGCGGATGGGATTCGAACTTCCAGCTTCAAAGTGATATAAATATGTCAATTCCATGAAGGTGCGGAAAATACAAACTAACAACAATTTAGGAGATACACTTGTTGGTCTAGAAACCCAACCTGATGAAGGTAGAAATAAGTATCCCTCAGTTGTATTGGTTCACGGATTTGGAGCAACAAAAGAGGAGGGTGGCATGTTTGATGACATTACAGATAGTTTGGCAAAAAGTGGAATCTTAGTATCTAGGTTTGATTTTTCCGGACGTGGAGAGAGTGAAGGTAATTACTCTGATACGTCACTTAGCAAACAACGTGATGATTTGGAATCAATCCTCGATTTTGTTAAATCACAGCCATTGGTTGATACGGCCCGAATTGGAGTACTCGGACAATCTTTTGGTACACCTACCACTATAACCTTACATCCTGATATAAAATCACTTGTTTTAATGGGGTCGTTTGGTCACGTTAAAGAGATAATGAAAAACCTTTTCGGTGATGGTTACAACCCATCAGGAATATCAACTAGAGTGAAAACGGACGGCGAAACTGTAAAGTTAAACCCTGTGTTTTGGAGCGATTTTGAAAATCACGATATTTTAGCCTCAATGAAACTGATTAAGTATCCCGTCCTTTTTATACACGGATCCGAAGATGATATTGTTCCAGTGTCTGAAATGGAAGCTCTTTTTAACGTTGCAAATGAGCCAAAAGAAAAAGTTGTTATCGAGGGTGGAGACCACGGACTAGATCCACACAGAGATAAAATGATTAAAGCTGTCGTTGACTGGTTTAGGAAAACATTATGAAGATTGTTGACATTCCTTATGTTAAACAACCTGAGCCAACTTCTTGTGCGCTGGCTTGCTACACAATGGTTGCCAAGCATTTCTTTCCGGAATCAACCTTTGAACAAATAGCAGAAATATCAAACTGGCAAAAAGGTTATGTCGTTTGGGCTTTCAAGTTTTGGCTTTGGATTATAGACAAAGATATCAAAATCACAGAATACGACACGCTTGATTACGATGCTTGGGCAAAAGAAGGTCTACATGGTTTAAAAAAGTCTGTTTCAGAAAAAGAGTTTAACTATTATTTAAACAACTCAAAGGATCTAGAATCGTACTCCGAAGATATTGCTAAAGTTCTTCAGCATCCAAATTTTACATTAGTTCAAAAAAAGCCGACATTTGAGCAACTAGAAGAAGCTGTAAATAGCGAAAAAGTTTGTGAGGTAGTTCTGGATTCAAGGACACTTAGAGATCATGATGGCTTTTCACTTCACCGAGTCGTTGTGTTGGGAATAAACAAAGACGAGATAACTTTCCACGACCCGGCTTTCGCGCCAAACACTAAAGTTTCAAAAGAAAAATTTATTAAATCTTGGTTAGAGGCAGTTTCAGAGCCTGAGTTATGCGTTTATGAAAGGTGAACATTAACAGCAAATTACTGTGACAAATTATCAACAAAAGCAGATTGAAGTAATCAATAAGATTGAGAAGCAAGTGAATGGTAATTCGCTACGCTTCAGTACCGTATCGCCAGTCGAAGACTACGAAAATGACAATAGACAATGTTTAACAAGTGTTCATATACCGAACAAAACTCTTAAAGAAAAGATACAAACTGTACTAACTGAACCCCTGCAGGCTATTGAGCCGGATTATTACTACTACTTACCCGATTCGCTTCATTTGACTATCAAAAACGTGAGGGTAATCAACGAACCTGCACACTTCGACGAGAACGATATATTAAAAGTCGAAAAAGTCTTTTCCGAAACGATTCCCAAATACAAAGAATTTAACGTGTATTTCTACCGTTTATTACTTTTTCCTAATAGTCTTGCACTTATTGGTACTACTGATGAGGAATTAGATGACCTTGTTTTAGATTTGGACAAAAAACTAAGCGAGGCCGGCGTCCCAGATGATAAAAAGTACTCGAACTTAAGATACTTTTTTTGTAACATGACCCTCGCTAGATTCTCCCAGGCATCAAAGAAATTCAAGCAAAAAGTAGAAGAGTTGTCAGATTCCATAGATTTTGAACCCTACGCAATTAACTCTGTTACCTTGTTAACCTGTAACGCTGCTTTCAAAAAACGGCATGTAATCAACACTTGGAGCTTGAAATGAAACTTATTGTAGGAATTGTACTGATTTTTGGTAAACTAATTCGGGATATTTGATAATTTCTACCCAGTTTGCGGTTCGGAAGTCATCAACTACTCCCAGCAAAAGGTTTTGGCACAGGGCCAAAGACTTTTGCTGGGATGCAGATTGAACCTTTCAGGTTCGGGCAGCTCTTGCTTTAGCAAAAGAACCCCTGGTTGATGGCATCCTAGTCCCGCAGCTAACTTTTTGTCTTACGCGTTTCCCCCAATTGGAGTAAGAGGTCATATTGCCAATTTCGTTCTTTGACTACGGCAGCATTGGCATCAGAAGAGCCTGTGGCTCTATAGATAGCCTGCTGAGCATAAATCGCAGAACCATAAGAGTGTCGGGGAACATGCGCGGTTGCTACAGCTTGCCTTGCGGCACGGGCGGCAGAGCGGGCGGGGCTATCTTCTCCTACATCACGAGCAGCAGCATGAGATTCAAGAGAAGCCTTGCGAATAACTGCCATCTTGAATACCCCTGTATTAATCCATGCCTCAAGGATTTCGATAGCTTGTCTAGGGCGATGGTCTTCTGGATAATCTTCCTCAAAGTATGGCAGGACACGCTCGGCGCAATTAATTGCCCAGATTGCCAATGTCTTATGGTCAGTTTTACTCACAAGTTCCAACATTGCCTCATCTTTGTGCGTAATTGAGAATTTTTTTTGCTCCACATTAGTCTTTAGATTGTAACAAAGTTGCTTTTAAAATCGTTTTAGTCACAAGTTTTAAATTTGAACACAGGTGAAACATCCCGAAGAAAAATGCTGACTGTTTTTGGACCAACTCCCTTAAATTCGAAAAGTTTTTCTTCGAGATCTTTTTTACTTTTGGCTAATTCAAATAGATTAGTGAGAGTTTTGTAATCTCGTTTTAATTTTTTAGAGACCTCCAACAATTTTGTTGCAGATGAAAAATCATAGCGTACATAATGTCCACGATCTAAAACCTTGACCAATTTATCCCAACCCGCATCAATAATCGAATCAGGAGTTATTAACCCTTCCTTCAAAAGTTCAAGATAAGTATTTCGAGCTACTTTCTGTTGAATAGGCTTGCCAAAAAGTAAACATGCTAAAAACCATTTGAAAAGCTCTGTCTCTTTTTTGCTTTCTATGTCTATACCTAGATCTTTTGAATAAATATTTTTTTTCATTAAAAAGTACTTCCTTTTTACCTTTAAATATAAAGTTTAAGTCCATCATAAGCAGGGAATGCTCTTGGACAAATTTTTGTAAGTTCTTTCTGGAATTTTTCATGGGGAGGTACTGATTTACCAATTTGGGTCAAGAAAATTTGGCTAACTTTCCACTGACAAATTTTAGGTAAATCTTTGTCCACTCTTAAATGAGAATAGATTTTCCTTTCCCAGGTTGAACCATCTACTATAAGCAGATCTGCCCCTTGGCAAATGTTTTGAAACTTTTTTGTCAACTTAGCTGTATCAGAAGCATAAATAATTGTTTTTAAACCTTTTAATTTCCAAGCAAAGGTAGGGAACTTTTTATCTTTAGAATGAGGTACCTCATAGGGAGTGATCTTCCAGGAGTCTAGCCTGATATCTTGACCGTCTTTAACTGGGATTAGTTTGAAGCCGGATATTTTAAATTTAGTTTGAATCACTTTTAAAGTTTTAGGGTGGGCAAAAACAGTTATCCCAGATTTCTTATGTTTATTTAGCCACTTTTGAATCTTTCTCATACCACCGCATGCGTCCATGTGGCCATGGGTTAAAAGGATAACGTCTACCCCTTCTATATCCTTAGCTTGTTTAAGGAAGTCGCGAGTAACATCTATCAAAATATTTAAGTTATTTTTTATCAACACAGAGCTTTCTAGTCTTTTTGATTTTTTAACTCCCCGAGTTCCACCGCTTGCGCCCGTGCCAAGAAATTTTATTTGCATATCATCCTTTTACGACTACAACAGGTCTAAGTTTTGCAACTTTTTTGGCGATGCCTGCTTGATGTACAACGTCAATAACATCGTTAATATCCTTATAAGCAACGGGCGCTTCTTCTGCCAGGCCCCTTATCGACCCTGCTTGGATAAAAATTCCCTCTTTCTCCAGTTCAGCCTTGAGCTTTTTGCCTTGAATCTCTTTTTTGGCAGCATGCCTTGACATTCTTCTACCGGCTCCGTGGCAAGTTGAACCAAATGAAATATTCATTGCTTCATCTGTTCCAACAAGAACATAAGAGGCCGTCCCCATGCTGCCAGGGATGATTACCGGTTGGCCGGTTTTTTTATATTCTTCGACTAAATCAGGATGGTTTGGGCCGAAAGCTCGCGTTGCACCTTTTCTATGAACGATAACCTTTTTAATCTTACCGTCGATTTCGTGTTCTTCAACTTTGGCGATATTATGGGCAACGTCGTAAAGAATAGAAAGTTTAGTTTTTGTGCCGAACATTTGCTCAAAAGATTTTCTAACTTCAAATGTAATAAGCTGCCGGTTTGCCCATGCAAAATTGGCCGCCGCCGCCATCGCATTAAAGTAGTCTTGACCCTCCTTTGAAGAGAATGGGCTGCATGCCAGTTCTCTATCAGGCAAACTGATTTTGTAAGCAGAAAGTTTTGAGAGCATAAGCCTGATGTAATCGGTTGCAACCTGATGTCCCAAGCCGCGGGAACCTGTATGGATTAAAATAACAACCTGATTTTCAGAAAGGCCAAAAACCTTGGCAATTTCCACATCATAAAGTTCATCTACTACATCGACCTCTACAAAGTGATTACCGGCACCGAGAGTTCCAAGCTGGTCCCGCCCGCGATCTTTAGCTTGTTGGGAAACTTTTGTGGGATCAGCGTTTTTTAATACCCCGCCGGATTCCAAAAATCTGGTGTCCTTCTTTTCGCCGAAATCTTCCTCGATAATTCTGGAAGCACCATTTGACAAAATTTCATTAAGTTTTTTATCGTCAAGCTTAAGCCGTCCGCCCCGTCCAACTCCCGATGGGATATTTTCAAAAAGAGTTTTGGAAAGCAAACCCTGATGATGTTCGAGGTCCCTTACCACCAATTCTGATTTGAGGAGCCTAACACCACAGTTGATATCGTAGCCGATGCCTCCAGGGGAGATAACTCCGTCCGGATATTCTGTTGCAGCAACGCCCCCTATTGGAAAACCATAACCTTCATGCACATCAGGCATAGCTAATGCTTGGCCTTGAATGCCCGGTAGGGTTGCAACGTTTATGAGTTGCTCGAGCGATTTATCGCGAAAGATTTTGCCAAGCATTTTTTGGCTCGCAAAAATTCTCGCAGGCACAAGCATGTCGGTACGATAAGTCTTAGGAATTTCCCAAATGTAGTCTGTGATTTTGACAAGATTTGATAAAGTTACTGTCACTTTTAGATATCAAAAATTATTGTAGTTTGATACTCTCCCTTTTTGTTTTTGCTAATTTCGGCTTCATGATAAGAGACCGCCTTGATGTCTTCGTCGAAACTTTCTATTTTAAAACCCTGAATCTCCGCTTCGAGGTCGTGTTCTCCTAATTTTTTAAAATCCACGTAAGAAAAAATTGCTTTGTTAATTTGTGAAAGCGTTAAAATTTGAGACAGAAAGTCTACAAGTAAACTCGTTTGGTCATTTGATTCAATCTTAATATGCTCTATTAACAAATTTTGATTATCTTTGATTTTTGAGTCCTTTTTGAAGATTTGGTTCATCCCCAAAAGTGCAGCTTCAAAAAGCTCTGGGAGAGTATCTGCTTTTACTCGAAGTCTAACATCCGCAACATGCGGTTTAACTTTAAAACTTTTCATTTTTTATCTTTCAATTTGAAAGTTTCAATGAGATTGTATGCCGGACCGTCTCGTCCAAGAATTGATTCAAAGAGCTTGATTTCATGAACATGAACTACATTATCTGCTAGTTGAAAATTAGGCAGTTCCACGTTTTTTAGACTTGTTGATTTTTTAAATCTTGCAAGCATGATATGGGCAATATAATCCCTATTTTTTTGTTTGTTGCTTGGAAATTCAGTTTCGAGGCTTATTACGAGGTTCTTATAAGGTGTACTTTTTTTAAAGGTAACCCAGATCGTTTTAATCCTATTTTCGATTTGTTCTACCCCTTTTGGATTTAGAGTAAATGGCGTTATTTCCGTGCATAGAAATTTGATTATAGTTGCAATGTTTACCAGATGTTCTACTCTCACATCCCCTAAAAAATGTGCCGTAATATGCAAATTTTCCGGGCGGGTGATTCTAAGATTGTACTTGTTGAGACTTTTTAGATATCTGGCAAGTTTAGTTTTTAGATGGGTTGGAATGGTTATTGCTAAAAAAACTCTTTTTGTATCTTGTGTCATTTTTATTCATTTTTCTTTGGCTTCTCTGGCTCTGGACGATATGGGGCGGGAATAAATTCGACACCACGGCTTGCATATTTTTCTTTGGGGTAAAGTTTCATGAGACTGTATATTTCCTCGGGAATTTTGTCTGACACTGGAAGACCAATGACTTTTAACTCTTCAACGAAGATTGGATAATCATGGGTTCGTCTGCCGCTTGTTAATATTTGGGCAATTTTTACAGCTTTGTTTTTGGAAAAGTGTTTTAACAGGAGATTTTGGGTTGCCTCGTAAATTTGATTTTGTGCTTTTTGGGCAATATCGCCGTAGATTAGGGTTTTGTCATCTCGATTAGGGTTGGCTGTTTTTAACGCTTTGAGTATTGAAACTGCAGGAAATGCACCTGTTTGCGGATCACCAAGCTGAGGATCGATTGCTCCAAGCACTGCGTTTTGGCTCATAACTATGTTGTCTGCAGCAAGAGCAATAAATGTGCCGCCGCTCATTGCATAGTGAGGGATAAAAACTGTAACTTTTCCTTTATGCCTTTTGAGCGCGAAAGCAATCTGCTCTGAAGCAAGAACTAAGCCTCCTGGTGTGTGCATAATGATGTCAACAGGCATATTGTTTGGAGTCAGGTGAATTGCCGAAAGAATTTGTTCTGCATCTTCTATCCCTATATATCTGGATATAGGGATTCCAAGAAAACTCAAGGTTTCCTGCCGATGAATCAGGGTAATGACTCTGGATTTTCTTTTCTTCTCAATAGATTTTATAAGCAGAATTCTTCTCGCCTCAAGAAGCCGCTTCTGTCCCATTGGCAAGAATATTGAAAGTATTATGAAAAACCAAATTAAATTAAAAATGTTGTCCATAGATGTTTTTATAAAATTAAGGTTAATTTAAAATCTTTTTGGTTTATCTTGAAAACTGTTCCAAGTTTTTTGGAAAGGTTTTGCATTTTCTGCGCGATGATTTCGGCCCTGTCTTTGGATGCGAGCAAAGCCTGACAGTTGTCGATAATTGTGGGAGTTAGTGTAAGTTTTTTGATGCGGCTTCTTTTTACATCTAAGTCCAAGATGAAAATAAATGATTCATCATTTCTTTCAACATCATTGACTGCATAATCATCAACAAAATTGCCAGCACAGTAAATAATCAGTTTGCCTTTGTAGATTTCGACTCCTCTAAAAACATGTCCTGAGTGACCGAAGATGATATCTGCACCTGCATCTATAAGAGCATGAGCGAAGGGTGTGTGATTTTTAGGTACATCATAGCCCCAGTTTGAGCCCCAATGAGCGGATACTATTAAAATTTTGACATCGTCTCTTGTTTTTTTGACTAATTCCAAGAGTCTTTTGGCACGTCTGTCTTTAAGGTCCACAGGAACATAGAAGATTCCCGGCTTATTTTTTGCTGCTTCCCATTGGGGCATGTTGTCGCAAAAAGAGATCATGCCAACGTAATTTCCTGCACCGTTTTCAAGCGCCGGCATGAAGGCCTCAGTGATGTCGATTCCTGCTCCGGCAAAATTGATTGATTCCTTCTTAAAGATATCGATCATTTGCATCAGAGCGTTTGGCCCAAAATCCATTGCGTGGTTGTTGGATATGGATATCGGCGAGAAGTTAGCAATATTCAAACTTTGAACGTTTTTTGGGTCAGTTCTAAAGTGAAAGGTTTTGTTAGGCCAAGGTTTTCCGACGTTTGCTATAACACATTCAAGGTTACATATTTTAATGTTAGCTGACTTGATCGTTGGCAATATATCTCCCCAGATATAAGCCGGAGGATTGTGTCTTAATACTCCGTTGACAAGTCTTCCCAGCATAACATCGCCGACAAAGAGAATTTTCATTTTCTTGCCCCTTTTTTGAAATATTTTAAAAACCAGTCACAGGCCAAATCTGCTACCTTTTTGAGTGTCCCTTCCTCTTCAAATAAATGTGTTGCACCCTCAACAATCTCGAGTTTTTTGGTGCATGTTAATGCGTCATACGCTTGTTGGTTTAACTCGATGACCTCAAAATCACGCCCGCCGACAATTAAAAGGGTCGGCGAAACAACATTCTCTAACATGGCCATTGCCAAATCAGGGCGCCCTCCCCGAGAAACAACTGCTGTGATTTCATTTTTAAGCTGTGCTGATGCAATTAGCGCAGATGCCGCGCCGGTGCTTGCCCCAAAATAACCAATTTTAAGACCTTTTGTTCCTGGCTGTTTTTTTACCCAATTGGTAACGGCAACCAACCTTTTATTTAAAAGATCAATATTGAAGCGATTTTCATAAATCTGATCTTCTTCTTCGGTCAACAGATCGAAAAGAAGGGTTGCGATTTTTGATTTATTCAACACTTTTGCCACAAAAGTATTTCGGGGAGAAAGTCGGCTGCTTCCGCTTCCATGGGCAAAAAGCACGAGGCCGTTGGCTCCTTTTGGGATATCAAGCGTTCCCTCCAGGGTTACATTATCAATTTTTACGTTTACTAACTTAGCCATGATATCACTCCTTTTTCTTTGTTTAAAAGAGCATCGGTAAGTATTGGCATAATTGAGAGAACCTTAATATTTTTCGTGGCAACTTGTTTTGGCAAAGGGATCGTATCCGTACAATAGACACGTTTAGCACCAAGTTTCCATAAATGTTTCCATTCGTCTCCAGTAAATAACCCGTGTGTGACCATAATGTAAATTTCAACAACACCAGCTTCCCGCAATTTATAGCATGCTGAAACCAGGGTGCTTCCGGTGTCTAACATGTCATCCACAATTATGGCTTGGTTCGTTACCTTCCCATACAGTTTTGAATGGACTACGCCACTTGCCGTTCTATGTTTTTTAAAATATGCAATGCGGGAGATATTTGCCTCTTTTGCGACAAGCCGGCATCTTTTAATTGCTCCCTCATCCGGAGCAACGATAGTGGCATTTGAAAGTTTAAGAGCCTTGATTTCACTGGCGAAAATAGGTGAACTGGCAACAGAGATTACTGGCACTCCAAAAAGACCTTTAGATTCCTGGCTGTGAATATCAATCGTAATAACCTTGTTTATTCCTGAGGATTTGAAAACCTTGCCTAACCAAGAAAAAGCCTGGCTTTTGGCAACCTCATCTTTATCATGACGGGAGTAAGCCATGTAAGGCAAAATTGCTGCGACTTTTTGGGCGCCTTCTTTTTTAAGGGTATGAGCCAAAAGAAGCAAAGCGAGTAAATTTTCATCGGGCGGGTTGATTGAGACAACAATCACACATGGTTTTTTGTTTACTTTAGTATTTAAAGAGATGTGGATCTCCCCATTTGCAAAACGACGTGTTTCATAGCTACCAAAGTCTTTTGCGGGGATGTTTACAAAAGCTTTTTTTAGATACTCATATCTGGGCTGCAAAAAGATGACCATTTTGTTTCACCTCTCCTTTCATAATTTTGATAACCTCGTTGTCCTCCACAGGTAAAAATTCATCGTAGTATGCCCCGATTCCGCCAAGAAACTCGTACATACTTGGAATATCAAGCGCGACGAATTCGTCAACCTCGGCGCCGATTTGGGATGCGGTGTCTTTTGGGGCAATGGGTACTGCGACAATAATTTTTTTAGGATGTCTATGTTTAAGTTCCAAAATTGCAACTCTCATTGTGAGTCCTGTTGCGATACCGTCGTCGACAAGAATAGCAATTTTACCTTCAGGTGAGATCGATGCTTTTGTGCCAAGATACAATTCTCTGCGCCTTTTTGCCTCTTGCCGCTGATTTTTGGTTTCTTGTCTAAACCAGACTTGGTCAACGGCTTTTACTTCCTCCTCATTTTTGACTATATGGCCGTTTTCGGCAACGGCGGCAATTGCATATTCGGAAATATAAGGATGGCCGATTTTACGGGTAATAATTAAGTCAAGAGGTGCATTTAGGCACTTTGCGATTTCGTTTGCTGTTACAACCCCACCGCGAGGTAGCGCGTAAACTACGATATCTCTCCCTTTGTATTTTTTAAGTTTTTGCGCAAGTTTTTGTCCTGCATCGGCTCTATTTTTGAAATACATGTTTTTTTGGCTTATCACGATAATCCTTCCATTTGATTAAATATTTTTCAAACCACTGCGCAGCCAGGGTAGCAACCTTATCAAGAATCTGGTCTTTTTCAAAAAGGTCTTTGGATTGGAAGATTTTTTCTAAATTTTTGGCGGCGGTAAGACGGGTATATGCAGATTCGTTCGATGCTATTATCTTTTCATCTTCTTCCGCAACTAATAGCAACACAGGGCTCTTTACCAAGTCCAATGCACTTCCGGCTATTTCCGGATGCCCTGCTTGAGAAACGATTGCTTTTATAACTTTTGGGCCAAGTTCGGCTGCCGCGCAAATCGCAGCTGCCGCTCCAGTATCTGTTGAAAAATAACCGATTGGCAGACCTTTTAAATCTGGGTGTTTTTGAATCATTCTCGTGGCTGAAATGAGACGACTTGATAAAAGTGGAATATCTGCTTTTAGCTCAAGATTTTCTTCTTCGGACTCATTAAGCAAATCAAAATGGACAGTCGCAACATTTGCGCTCCGTAGAATTCCCGCAATAAAATTGGCAGTCTGGCTATGCCTGGAACGTCCAGATGCATGTGCAAAAAGAACAACGCCTAAAGCATTTTTTGGAATTCTTATGTCTTCCTCCACGAGGGTAGCATCCAGTTTGATATCATCTACAGTTCTTGTTGCTTTTGCCATAATTTTTCTTACTCCTATGTAAGTAATACACCTCCATCCACAATAATTTGACTACCAGTTATATAAGAGGACATGTCAGATGCTAAAGAATAATGCGACTTTACCAATGTCATCTGGTTCTCCCATTCGCTGCATTGGATTTTTTATAAAGTTTTCCAAGTTTTGAAGCATCATAATGAGCAAGACCGACAGATGACGGGTGAAGAACATCAATTGAAGTGACGTTAATAATCCTTCCGTCACGTCCTCGCTTAATCATTTGCTCTGCAACATATTTTGTGTAGAGAAACACGCTCTTGAGGTTTACAGCAAGAACTTTTTCAAAATCTGCAAGAGCCATACTCATAACAGGCATGGAAGGATATATACCGGCATTATTGATTAAAGTATCAATGGAGCCGTAAGTTTGAATTGTTTTCTTAACCATCTGCATAATATCTTTTTCTTTAGGTACATCAGCTTGAATTGATAATGCATTACAGCCGGTTTTTGGTAGTTCCCTCGCAGTCTTATCGGCCTTGTCTTTGCCGAGGCTAGTGACGATTACGTTAGCTCCGGCTTGAGCCAGTCGGCAGGAGATACCATATCCTATTTCAACTGCTCTCTGTTACGATCGCAGTTTTCCCGGTTAAATCTAGTAATTTATTGACTTGTATTAATTCCATCTCATCATGTTAACCACCCCTTTAAGGTTGTAAGATGTCCTCCGTTTTTCCATCAATAGAAATTATTACGTTCTTAACTGTAGGAAATTGTTTCAGCGTCTCGGTAATTTGCGCGCGAATTGCAGCTACCCGACACGATCCTCCTACTTGCTCTTCAAGCTTTTTGTCAAAATCAACTTGCGCTACTCCATCCGTAATAGTTAATTTTTGTATCTTCACGTCTGTATTAATACTAGTAAAGTAACCGTGCAATTTTTCCGATTCTGTAGGACCTTTAAGCAGTTCTTCTACGGCAATTCTTGCTGGTGTTTGTGTTTTTCCGGTGCTTCGAAGTACCGGAAAAACATTCGCGCATTGCAATCCTCCTGGTTGCTGATTGCTTCCAAAATAGATTCGTATCGTCGTATTCTTCTCCTTGTCAAACTGAACAGGGATGGTGACCTTATCTATCTCGGAAGCATCTTTTGCTGAATAGTCAAATACTTCAATAGTTCCCATTGTTCCGGAGGGTTCTGCCAGTGTGTTTGTAGAGATTGTAAAAGCTCCAAACTGACCAATATCAGGACTATTTGCGTATGCGCTGCCTTCGGCGAGAATTGTGCCATCTGCATCACGAACTCGCCAGTTAAATTGGTTTTCAAAAACACGCGCCTCTCCTCTTATGACAATTGGTAAGGACACTGTTTGATTTGGTGCCGGTGAAGTAACCTTAATATTTCCCTGTTCGCTGACAATTGGCGAGGATAAAGCTGATGGACTTGGACTTGACAAGGACAAGGGTTGAGGAACATTAAATCTTGCGCGCAACAAATAAACTGCTCCCGCGACAATTAACGTCAGCGCGATTCCTACTAATATTCCTATCGATGTCTTGTTCATTTAGCTCCTTTTAGTGGTTTTTACCAACTTAAGGTAGCCAAGAATGAGCGCGATTACAAACCCTATTGCAACGATAATGAATCGAAACTTATCGTCTCCGCTGGCTATTCCTCTTATGATGCTGTAAAAAAGCGTAAGAACACCTCCAAGCAACAATCCGTCCGCGATAAGTAAAATTTTCTTGAAAAAAGTAAGGCTGATTACGAGCGTTACTATTGAGGCGACAATCGCGATAAGCGCGACATTGCGGTTATAAACTTTCATCCTCTCCTGAAAATCTTTGAACTCTAGGTCGTATTGTTCTTGTTTATTTTTCAACTCTACAAAAACAGATTCGCTAACCCTTTCTTCGGGCCGTGTAACCTTAAGCGCCGATGGCATTTCGGGCTCCTTTGGAGTTTCATAAAATGCAGCAATGCCGAAACCTACAAGCGCGGCAAATAAAACTCCAATAAATATCGTGTAAACAAACCTAAGAATCATACTTTTCCCCTTCCGGACGAACAACCAATATCGGGCATGAAGCATGGCGAATCACATAATCGGCAACAGAACCCAAAAGTACACGTCTAAGGCCTGAACGACCGTGTGTCGATATTACAATTAGGTCGCAGTGCTGTTTTTTTGCAGTTGAGACAATTTTTGAAGTATCAATGCCTTGCTGCACAATTATGGAGACTTTCCCGGTATGATTTTCTTCCAGTTGTGCCTTTATTTCTTCCAGTCCTGCTTTTGCTCTTTTAACTTTGTCTTTGATAATTTCTTTTGCTAACGCTTCGTCTGCGGGAATAGGAGAATATACTGTTGGAGGAATTCCAACAGGAACAAGACCAGCTATTTCCTGCTCTACGGTTGGAACCACCTGAAGTAATATAACTTCAGCGCCCAAAAGGTTTGCCAAGGTGTTAACGTGTGGTATGGCAGCGGACGCGAGCTTCGAGCCATCGTGCGTTACAAGGATTTTTCTGTATACTACTTTCCTCATTCTCTGACCTTTCCTTGTCCACCCGGTTTTCCCAAAATTGCCATTGGTCGTTCCCGCCATATCCGGTTTACCTTGTATTTAAGCGTATAGATATAAAGAAGAACCCAGCCATTTTGGAGTAATGAATTTACGATTTTTCTTCCTTCGGATTCTATGTTGTGTCCGGCAAGCTGTGTAATATTTAAGGACCATAATGGTTTGCACGAAAGGTCAATTATCTTTCGTGGAATTTTTATAATTTCGGAGAAATTACGTGAATTTGTGAACTCAATTTTTGTATCGTCTTTCATAAAGAAATAATTATTTGTCTTTTTTTAGGCCCATTTAACTCGATCAAAATGATTCTTTGATACTCCCCCAAAAGTAGTTTTCCATTTTTATATGGAACGGAAAGTGAAGGACCGAAATAAGCGGCAGTGACATGACTAGGTAGATGAGCAACATGGTGGTTATGGGCGTATTGGTCTCTAATTGTTGTGAATCTTGGAATTTCAACTTCAAACGCGTCTACCAGTTCCAGTTCCAACTTCGGGTCTAAATAGGAGGTTGTAAGCGCGGCTGTAGTATGCGCTACAAATAGTTGGCAAAAACCCTCTTTTTGCTTTTGTGCTTTAACAAGCGCAGCGATTTTATCTGTTATATCAACAATCCCCTTCTGTTTTTTAGTTTTGATAATAAGTTTTTCCATCTATCACCTCTTTTTCATTTTATTTTCCATACTAGATACAAGAAGAAGACGAGAAGCAGTGCGTCTACAATCATAGCTATAGTGTTGATTTCCCGGGTAAGAGTAAAGTTAAAAAAAGTTTTACTTGTAAATGGCATCATGTCATCAAGAATAAACCAGGCGTGAACTAATAATTCGTGTACGAGTGCGCCTACTGCGAATATGGAGATAATCTTTAATTTATTCATTTTCTACTCCTTTTCCGGTGTTTATCCCCTGTGCGATTTCCTTGCTATGTAAAAAAACTTCGTTCAGGGGAATATTAAGTTCCGTGACAAATTCTCCAAGGACAAGTTTGTTAAGCGGGTAAGTTAAATGTTTTTTAACTTTCGGGATAATGTCTTTATGGCCACCGATGATGACAAAACTGACGGGGTAATCTTTGGCAAACTTACGTGTTTCCCGAGCTATTAATTTAAGGTGCCTGTGCAAATGATCTTCTATATGTCTCATAATTTTCCCCTGTTGATCCCACGTGTCGTCTCCATGCTTTACCCTTTGCGGCACTTGTCCATCGAGGACATTCTTATGCTCCTGCATCTCCCCCAAATAAACAGTGAACAGTCGTGCTTTTTCCCTGTCGGCGAGTAGGACTAAATACGGCTTATATTCGTCCAAAGCTTCTATTATGGGTTGAATGTAAGGTGAGTATGAGATAGTGCAAAGTGGAGGAAGATAAAACTCGAATTCTAAAATTTCCCATAATTTCTTGTCTGCTGTAAAGAAGGCGATGCTTCTGTTGCCGCGAGAATCGTATGCAGTTTTAAGGTATTCATCTACACGTCTAATGTCCTTTCTGAACTTTTTCCATTCTTCTTCTCCCAGGGTTTGATTAATTAGAGAGTGAAATATAGAAGATATATTAGATGAAATAGGTGTTTTCGTTCCCGTCGTGCCCAGGTAGACAGATAATATTGGAAAGGGAGAATTAGAAAATTCTCGAAGTTTTTTTATGGTTTTCTCAACTTTGTTGTCCATATATTTTATGATTATTTTTTTGCTTCTGATAAAAATTGCCAAAGTTATCGCCAAAGCCTAATTTTCCTCGAAGCGGGACAAAAGCAACGGGTTCGATGTCGATAAATTTGATCGTACTTCCCGTTTTTTTACCTACTTTTAATTGTTGTCCATAAAGATTATCTCCGATCGGAATGACGATTCTGCCGCCTGCTTTAAGTTGGTCAATCAATGGTTGAGGAATTCGATTACCGGCAGCTGTCACAACAATAGCATCATACGGAGCGTATTTAGGAAGACCGACAGAACCATCGCCTATTTCAACTTGAACATTATTAAGTTGTAATTCTTCGAGAACTTTTGCCGCCCTGTCTGCTAATTTCCCAATTACTTCTATCGTATAGACCTTTTTGGCGAGCTGCGAAAGAATTGCCGCTTGGAAACCGGAGCCTGTACCCACTTCCAGTACCTTTTCGCGGCCCTCGAGTTCCAGCGCCTGAGTCATTACGGCGACCAGCGACGGTTGACTGATCGTTTGACCTTCACCAATCGGCAGCGGGATATCCAAATAAGCATCCTGTCGATATTTTGCAGGGACAAACTTATGTCTCGGGACCTTCAGGAAAGCACTTATGACACGCCGGTCTGTCACCCCTGCCGGTTTTATGTAACCTTCCACAAGTTCTTTTTGCGATTTTCGAACCTCTCTAAGTTTAAAATCCATAATTCCTCCTTACCGATTCATGACGATAGTACTGGCTGTCATTCGTAAAGTGCTTCCCCTTATATCTGCTTAATTCTTTAAACAAATGCTCAAAAGCCTGATTAATTGCTTCGTCCGCGTTAGCACCTTGGAAGTAAGTGTATAAATGTTTTTTAGGAAGAGAGAGATAAATAGAACCATCAAAAAAATTTCTTCTCCTGTTTCTTTTAATGACCACTTTGATTAAACCCAGACCTCGATCGATATGCGGCAACCATTGTTCAAGTTTTTGTACATGCCTATCAATTGAATCCCAAAGATGGCTGCTTAACCGATACTGTCTTGCTGTAATACATAGATTCATATTTTATTCTCCCTTAAGATAAAAGGTTTTTGTTCCTTTGTTTCTACCATTTGTTGAAAAGCTCTGCTTATTTCTACCATGTGCCCTGTGCTGTCCTTTCAACCTGTCTTTACGACAATTTTTTTAGGTTGAGATTTTGGAGCTTTTGCAAAAGTTACCGTCATAACACCATTTTTTGCTTCAGCCTTCGGTTCTTTATTTGTGTCTACTTCTCCCGGAACCAAAACGCGGTAAGAAAAAGAACTCGATGCTTTGCGAAAATATTTTTTCTTCTTTTCTTCCTCTTCTTTTTCGCCCCTAATTGTTAATATTCCTTTTTCGAAAGTGACGTCGACATTTTTAGGGTCGATCCCCGGCACCGCCGCTTCTACATATACGTTATTATTGTCTTCGGAAATCGAAAGCCCGCTGATTGTCGCAGTTGCAGGTAGTAGATCGTCTTCTAATTCTTCGAACAGAGTTGGGAATCCCCACATAGATCTTGGTACTAAATAGTCATTCATTTACATTCACCCCCTTTCGTCTCACTTGTTATAATTGTGTCCGGGTTGAATGCTAGAACTTGGAAGATCTGTCCGGGTAATGAATCTTGAACTAAGCTCTTCAGAGGCCTCAAGGATGTGCTTAATTTTGACGGAAGTAGAAGGCGTGCTCCCTCTAAACCGCGACTTGGGAGAAATAAATTATTTTTAGTGACCGTAAGTGTTTCTATCATGTTGAATGTAGAATAACCGATTCTTCAAGAGACTGCAGTGATGTTCATTACATGCTGTGGATGATATGTAGTACCTTTAATTTGTGACGTTTGTCACAAAAACCTGCTAGAATTCGCGGGCCGCCGATTTTATTGTGGTAATTGATACTGTTTCTCAAAAATTAGACCGGTTTTTCTCTCAATCAAAACCTTTCTACTATAAAAAAGGTGATATTTTAGTCCGTGCGGATGACCCAATATTTGGAGTTTTTTTGTTAAAAAAAGGTCTCGTCAGGCAGTATGTTGTTTCCGAAAAGGGCGATGAGTTGACAATCCATATATATAAACCGGTTTGTTTTTTCCCAGTCATGTTAGTTTTTTATAGCGTTGCCAATCCTTATTACTTTGAAGCAATGGATGACATAGAGGTTTGGCGAATGCCTCCGGAGAAGGTAACAGAATTTTTGAAAAGTGAACCCGATGTTCTTTTGGATTTAACAAGAAGGTTTGCAGCAGGACTTGTTGGCCTTTCGACCAGGATAGAAAATTTAATGTTTAAAGACACATACGGAAGGATTGCTTCTCTTTTAACCTATTTTGCGAAAAGATTTGGACGGCGAGAAGAAGGTGTAACCGTGATAAAAATACCATTGACTCACAAAGATTTAGCTTCCTGGGTTGGCGCATCAAGAGAAAATGTTACCAGGCAAATTGAAAAGTTAAGGAGAAAGGGTTTAATTACTTTCGACAATCACATGATCGGAGTGAAGGACATTCGAAAGTTAGAGAAAGAATCTACTGGTGGCCGTGATTAAAGACTCATAGGTAATTGGGAACATAAAGGAGATAAAAAATGTATTATCTCTATATTCTTTGATGTTCAGACAATTTTCAGGCTGGTTTGGTACGAGTTTGCGTGTATAATACAAATTTATGGTCGAATCTTTGGTCGAAGGAGGCAGTGTTGAATCCGAAAATGGATACGTGTTGCTGGAACTGGGATGCGGAAGCAGGCCTCTTCCCTTCCGGGCAAGCGGAAATTTTCGAGGAGACAATTACTACATCGGCGTTGATTTACCACGCCATCTGCAAGAAGAAGTTTATTCACAGAGTAAGTGGGGACTTCCAAACGACGGTTTAAAAAAGTGCGTGGAGCGAATAGAGAGTTTAGATCCCGAAGAGCAAAAACGAATCGGTCTTCTGGAGGCCGATATGTTCCTCGGACTTCCAATTGGTGACCACGCTGTCGATGAGGTATACCTCTCGAATGTTCTTTCGGATCCACGCATATTTTACGACGATAACAGCTCGGCAAATTTTGTGACCTTGTTTTGCGAAATACGAAGAGTTCTAAAAGTTGAGGGTCGTCTGACCGTATTTACCTCTTATGATCCATTGTACGAGAAACAGGTTAAGCAGTTATTGGACGAAAATGGTTTTAGAATAGAACAACAATATAGTGCGAGAAACCCAAAAGATTTGGAATTTATGCGCAGATATAACCGTGATGTGTATTACGGTGAAGGAGCGTATCTTTTGTCGGCTGTTCCTGTTTAATTTTCTACACCAGGGGTATTTGGCCAGGGTCGGACACGGTTTCTCTCTAATATTTCTCGTTGCCCGCGGATTTTATCGCCCCTAAGGGTTTGGTTGTTATGTGTCAGGACGAGTTGTGCGCCAGGCATGGTTTGGTCAACATCGTGGAGAAGGTAACAAGCTGTTGCAAGAGTTCTGTCTTGGGCGTCGACAAAACGTTGCTTAACCACTCCTCTTATGTCTATATCTGGCAGTACGGCTGTGCGTCCAGTTCTACTATCAGGGTGAGAAGCTCGCATCACGTCGCAGAGATGCCAGTAAGAAATTCTTCTTCCGTTGATGCCTGTTGCCCTTAGTTTTAAGGCGTACTGAAACCTTCCGATGTTCTCCTCCTTCAATTCTCGTCTCTCCTCTGGAGTTCTTGGATTTAGGTATTTGGAGTTTGTGACTGCGGATACTTTGTTGGGTGGGTTGGAAGAAAGAAAGTCGAGAAATTCTTCGTATGAATCTGCGCGAAGTTCGCGTTTCACCATTTCTGGAATGTTTCGTATCGTTTCCTGAATTCCCATGGTTGGAGATTATATAGGAGTGGAGGCTTAGAGTAAACTCAAGGTGATTTTTATCGTCCTATAGTGTTATAATAAACAGGTGAAAGAAAATTTAAGTTTCAATAAAGTCCTTGCCGTAGGATCTGTTTGCGGTTTAGGCGCGACCGTAGTTACTGCGGGTATTGTAGAGCGCATGAGCGACGGTGAAGGTATGAATATTCTGCCGACCGTACTTGTAGCGTGGGGTTCGCTCGCTGTTACTTGGGTTTTTGCTTCTGCTGCGGAAAAAAGGGAAAATGACGACATATTTAGAAGAGTAGATAAACACCTTGAAGAAGCTCGTCGTGAACAACTACTTCGAAATCTTTAGTGGCGAGTTTAGAATTCTGGCTAATATAATTATTCCAATATCAACGGTGATTATTTTTACAAGCGAGTTGGTAGCCATTTTGAAAAATGGGTCTAGGTGTTTTAGCTGGGAAAGAGCGTTTATAAAGGGTTGTGTTCCCCAAACAAAATATACTACGCCAAGAATCAAGCCAACCGCTATTCCAAGTTCGATCGCGCCTTCCATATCGCGGCTACTGGAGAACATCGTGTTGCCAATTTGAAACAAAATGTAGAAAAGCACCGCTGCGGGCAAAAACCCCGTCAGCCCGAGCCTTGAATAGATAGTGATGTTAAGAATAATTAAAAATAGACCTACAATAAGAGGCGCAACGCCGATTAAAAAATGCCTAAAAGGGTCGCTTTCTGCTATCTGTACACTTCCCAACTGAATATCTTTTTCGCCTATTTTCGGAGTTAAGTTCATTTCCCCAACGTAAACGCCGAGTATTTGGGCCGTGGCTGCATGCGAAAATTCGTGGATTACCGTTCCCGGCAAAAATAAAAAGGAAAAGATGCCAATCGCGAGCCGTTTACTTCTGGTAAGTCTGAAAAGAAGCATCAGAAGGCTGCTGGTGAGCACTCTTGAAAGAAGAAAGAGTGATATTAAAAGCAGAATAAATGTTAAGGCAGGATTCACCTTTCAATCTTATCAAAAACTCTTATTTTTCGAGCGGAAGCGAGGAAAATAGACTCTTATTGTCCATCAGTCCATCAGGGTGCCACCTTGTCGTAGAGACAAGGTGGCACCCTGATTTATTATCGTCTTCTTACCTTTTTCTGGTAAGATTTAATTAGGCAATGGATTTGCAGACAGTTTTTTACGTACTTGGAATTATCTTTTTTAGCATCTTGCTCGCCTTTATGCTGGCGGTTGTTATTTTCCTTTTCTACGTTAAAAACAAGATAAACAATATCCAAAGACAGATCGACAGAAAGATTGGGGCAGTGACAACAATTGCCCGGGCTGGCAGTAGTATTGCTTCGGGTATGGGAAATACCGTTGCCGGTGCTGCGCTTGAGGGTGTCTCCAAAATTTTAGCCAAAACAAAGAGTAAAAGGAAAAGAAAAAGTTAGGCTTCTTCTGTAAACATGCTTAGCATGCAGACTAGCTGGTTTTCAAAATCATCGAGTTCGCGAATCGATTTTATCTTTTTGAATTTGGCGCTCTTTTGGAGATTTGAAAGCGTGTAACCTTTTTCGTAGGCGTTGGTGATAATCGGACTGATGTAGTATTTCTTGCACGTGTCCGGCTTATTGCGAAGGTGGGCAGCCACTTTTTTTACAGCATCGATGACATTTTTGTTTGATTCCGTTCGTTTGCGAACAATACCAATTTGGTCAAGTAGTTCTGCTGCAAGCAACGTTCCTCCCCAAGTTCGGAAATCTTTGGCTGTGATGTCCCTGCCTGTCACCTCTTTTAAGTAATTATTGACGTCGTGCGAGTGGATCATCTGGTAGTTTCCGTTTTCGTCCAAATATTCAAATAGCTCTTGACCAGGAATTTCCTTGCAGCGTCTTATGATGTCTGCTACCTTTTTGCTGTGAATTCGTAGTTTGTGATAGACGCCCGATTTGCCTTTGAATTCGAATTTAACCATGTCGCCCTCGACGTCGACTTGCTGCCTTGTGAGTGTTGTTAGGCCATAGGATTTATTTTGAAGAACGTAAGCTTCGTTGCCGACGCGGATCAGAGTGTTTTGGAGTAGCCAAACGGCTGTTGCTATTACTTTTTCTCTCGGCAGCCCTGGAAGATTCAAGTCTTTTCTTATTCGCCTTCTTATCCTTGGAAGGCTTCTTGCAAAATCTAAAAGATGAAGAAATTTGTGTTCCTGGCTAAGTTCGGTCCAAAGGTCATGATACCTGTATTGTTTTCTGCCTTTGCTGTCGTAACCAGTCGCTTGGAGATGGCCGTTGATGTGGGGGGAAATCCAGACTTTTTCCCAAGCAGGAGGAAGGACGAGTTTTTTGATACGATCAAGTGTATCCTTATCCTCGATCGGTTTTTTGTCAGGGCCAAGATATGTAAATGATTTAGGGCCAGTTCTTACCCTTTTTATCCCAGGTTGTTTGTCCGAAACATATCTTAGGTGAGCTTCTGCTAATAAATCGTCTGTTGGCATAACTGGCAATTACTATTCTGCGGCAATATTTGGTCTTTTGCCAGCTTTTTGCTATTTTGCCCTAAGCAGTATGGGCGGAAATGATTTTAATTCACGTTTTCAGAAAATTAAGATGGACAAGGTTTTTGCCCCGCTGGCGGAAATGGTTGCTGAAAATCCGGATATGAATATCGGGGGTTTTGCCTACATTATGGTCACAACGCCAGAGATAATTCGCGCAAGTAACCCACACGTGGATAAGTTTGTAGACAATGGGGGTGTTTTGGTGATGCTGCCGATTACTTGGTGGAATTTGACAAAAAGAGCAGAAATTGCAAAAGATATTTTTGTGTTAAGTGGAGGCGTGAGCGGTCAAGGTTAGTTTTAACTTTTTATTCTTTTTGGTTTCCAGGCCATGTTCATGTACACTCCACCCTTTTCTAGTTCGTCTAGCACTTGATTAAGTCTTTTTTCTTGGGTTTGTTTTTGTTTGGCGCGTGTAATGCAGCCGATGTAGTCGTTTTGTTGATAAGGCAGACGTTCTTTGTATTTTTCCATCATTCCCCCACTGACCAATGCTTTTCTCATAAATTCGGGCATTGGGTAGCGTTGTCGCTTCATGTGATTATTATATCCAGATCTGCTTTAATTATTCTGTGCCGGCCAAAAAATCTCATTACGAACAACTGCGCAAGAAGTGGCTAAAGCGCCACGACGAAGCCAGAAAGAATCTTCACGAAAAACACAAAGAAGCGCTGGACTATGTTATCGATAAATTTCCAGCTAAGGACAAGCTCGCCTCTTCTGCCGTTGGTCTCTTAATGCTTTCCTCGGTTGTTCCAGCATCGACCGCGTTATTGCCCGTAACGGATGCAGAAAATACTCACGTGGTTGCAGCTCAAGGCTACAACAAAAGTAAGCTTTTAGGTGAGCTTTCCCTGACAGTGCCAGAGGAGATGCGGGCTCTTACCCCAGAAGAAGAGGCAAAAATTGGTGAGGTGCTCTCACGTAACTTTAACGCAAAAGTTAGCGCTGATATAAATGGCTTAAGGTTGAACAGATCCTATGGATATATTGGCGCGGAGCAGCATTTAATGAGGTACCCTGGCGACACAATGGCTACCCACCTGACTCCATCGGAAGCTAGCAATCATATGATTTATTCTTCCGGGATGGCTCCGGGTCGAGGGGCGTGGGGGTATTTCGCAAAGTCTAAAGCGGAAATGAATCAGACAGTAGTTGAGCGTGAACGGTGGTATATCGCGACACAAACTTTTCTGGCGCCGAATTATAAAGGGAGGCTTTCGGAGTATCGCGACTTTTTCAAATACAGGAAAATGCTTCTTGTGAACACAAAAACGGGTCAAACGGTCGTTTGTGATATTGGCGACGCGGGTCCTGCCGAGTGGACGGGAAAGCACTTGGGTGGGTCGCCTGAAGTGATGTATCATTTAGGTTATGGCGGTGGTTCAAGGAAGGGGTCTGTCCTGTACTTTTTCATTGACGATCCGGAAGACCGGATTCCGCTTGGGCCTGTGGAGGAGTCACAGAAGATATGAAAATTTCAAATTTCTAATCAATTTATTAATTACTGAATTTTAAATTAAGAATTAAAAGGTATGAGAAAAAAATATTTTTACAGCCATCTTATTAATCTCGATACGTTAATTTCGGACCTTGATTCTCTTGATTTAAAAAGCGAGGAGAAAAAGGAGCTGCTGGATATTGCCCATATGCATGTTCACCAGACGATCATGGATAGTATTCTTTCGGAGCTTACCGATGTCGACAAGAAAAGATTCTTGGAGCTCGTTCTTCACGGAGAAGACGAAAAGGTTTGGGGACACTTAAACGAAAAGGTTGAGAAAATTGAAGAAAAAATAATTAGCGCAAGTGAACAGATAAAAGGTGAGCTTAAAGAGGACATTAAAAAGGTGAAGAGCTAGTAAAACTATTTTCCATTTAAAAATTTGCCATTTACCATTGATTTTTCAATTCAATATCTATAAAAATGATAAATCATTAAGATGTCTCAAGAGCGACTAATTTACCTTGACATTCTTAAGGCGATCGCGATAATCGGCGTTATTTGGATCCACGTAATTAGCGGTGCTTTTAATTTCATTGACCCAAAATCGATAAGTTTTAAATTTTACCTGGTTTTAGATCAAATCTTTAGGTTTTCTGTTCCTCTTTTTGTCGCGCTTTCGGGTTACACGCTCGCCTTAAAGTACGAAGATTTTAAGGTAAACTTGAGGGAATTTTTTACGAGGCGGGTTATCAGGATTCTGCCTTGGTATTTATTTTGGGCGACCTTTTTTCTGCTTTACGTAAAATTAACCGAACCTGCTTATTCTTCACAGTACACGCTTTTTGAAAAGTATTTTTTGGGACGCGCGGATTACCATTTGTACTTTGTGCCAATGATTTTTCAACTTTATTTGCTTTTTCCGCTTCTATTGTTTTTGTTGCGCAGGGCGAAACTGGGGTTGCTTGTTGGCATGTTTCTGTTTGAGCTGGGGTTTTATTATTTTTTGACACAGGTTACCGAGGGCAGCGTTACTTCTGATCTGTTTAAGACGGACCAAAAGCAATATGTATTTTTCGGAACGTGGGTTTTTTATTTTCTTTTGGGGATTTATCTGCGAATTAAGGGCAATACGCTTAGAGCTTTAAAATATATATCTGCAGTTTTTTTGGTCGCTTCATTTTCTTGGGTGCTTTTTGACAGTTTTAAAATTGTGAGTGAATCGGGCAATTTGCTGGCCGCGACAAGGTTTACAAGAATTCCGGTTCTTTTTTACGCCAGTTCGTTTATTGCCTTCTGCTTATTTTTTTCTCAATACTTGCTGCGCTTGCCTCAAAAAATTGTAGATATGCTTGTCGTTGCGGGTAAAAGGTCTTACGTAATTTACCTTCTACATACTTTTGTTATCCGGTTGGCCTTTGAACATATTCCCTTTTCCGGAAACTTGAAAGTACTGGCAGTTGCGACTTTTACAATTGTCGTTTCTAACTTTTTGGCGCAAATTGCGATTTTTACTGCTTTGTATTTGACGAGGAAGGTAAAGCTTACTGGCTAAAGAGTCGAGATTGGGGAATTATTTGTTTTGCTTGAGATGGCGAACTCCAACGTAGTTGAGCAGTTGCCGCACCACCATTTTCGTAGAAATCCATTCTGATAGAATATCTTTGACCAGCAGTTAGGGTAATTGTCCCTGAAACTTCTGTTGCCGCTTGATCGACCCACCTGTTGATTATTTGTTGATTATTGACCCAGAGTCTTGTTCCGTCATCGGTTCTTGTATAGAACCTGTAAGTTTGCGTGAATTGAGGGACTATAAAACCGGTCCATCTGGTTGAGAAGGTCTGGTTGGCTATTGATGAATGAGGAGAACCGCTTCCCCAAGTAAAGTTAATAGTCGGATCAATTCTTGAAAAAGTGGTTCCCGTAAAATCCATGTTGTTGTAATAAATAGCGGAAAGTCCGTTGCCGGTGGTTGGTGGTGGGGGTGTCGTGTCGTTAAAAGTAGCGGTATAAGCCGCGTTTGTGGATGCAGTTATATTGTGACTCGCGGCGCCGCTGTCTGACCAGGAAGCAAAGGTATAAGTTCTGCCACCCATTGTTTGAGGAGAAGGGGCGCTAATGGAGTTATTCGATCCTTCTATTACTGTACGAGTAAATGGTGCTGCGGTCGTGCCGCTGTTGAACCCAAGAGTCAAACCAGTAAGAGCAGTCTGCAGAGTAAGCGCTACTGTTTTTGGTTGGAGAGCAACGGATGCCGAACTTTCAAGTCCTTGGGAATCTTTTGCAGTCAGTTGTAGTTCAAGGTGTGATGGGTATTCGTGGTCCGGGGCGCTGAATGAACCACTGCTTGCGCCGCTAAAAGTTTGAATTGTATGGGTGTGACAGTTAGAAGGACAGTGCTGCATAAGGAGGGTCCAGGTTAAGGCCGATGCCGGTAGATCTCCGTCCTCGGGATCTGTTGCCGATCCTGAAAAGCTAATGACGTCTCCCACTTTCCAGGTATTTAAGGATGTCGGATTGTCGATTGTTGCAGTTGGTTGTTCGTTGGGCGGAGGAGGAGGTGTAGGTGTGGGTGTAGGAGTTGGCGCGGCGGTTCCATCATTCATCGTGTTTACTATTTCCGCGTCGGTCAATTTTCTGTTGTAGATTCTAACCTCGTCGATTAGACCATTGAAATATTGATGGCCGCACCAGGTGTCAGGACATGTATCTCCGATTGTGAATCTTGGAAAAGGATTTGGAACTGCGTGATTTGTGGATGGCTGGGTTTTAACAAGATTACCGTCGAGATAGATATACCTGTTTGTTCCATCGTAAGATGCTGCAACGTGATGCCAAGAGCCGTTTGTGAGGCTTGGGGCGCACAATTTTGCTTCGTTGGACCATGTCCACCAGTAATTAGAAATTATGTGGACCGTACTTGGACATGTGGAATCATTTCCAATTTTAAGCGCGGTTACCTGATTGGTTGTGTAATTACCCCAGCCGATAATGCCGTTGACTCCAATGGCGTTTGGGTTTACCCAGGCACTAATAGTGTAATTGGAGTTGCCTGTTGGTATGTTTGCCGCGCTGGAAACGGTGACGTTATTGCTGGTTCCATTAAAGCTAAGTCCTCCTCCTACTTTTCCCGTAGTCCAGGTCGCGCCGTTTACAGTGCCGAGGTTACCGCTGCCGGCTGTGTTTACGGTTGTGGTGCCCGAACCTTCAGAAAACGGCCAGTAAGCAACAAGACCATCGGTTGGTGCAGTACCGCCTGAGGGTGGTGGTGGAGGCGGAGGAGTATTGCCAACATATTTTACTCTTCTAATCTGCCCGTCAAAATTAACATAGAAAAGCTCCCCTTGGGGAGATATTTGCAGATCAACCGGCCTGGCTGCTTGTTCGACAAAGGGTTCAATGTTTTGAGGGCTTGGTAAACCGTTTGTTCCTTTCAACATAGCCCAAATGCAGTTTCGGGAAAAGTCGGCAAAAAACAGCGAGCCGTCATATTTGTCGGGGTACGCGCTACCTTCGTAAAATTCGAAGGCGACTCCCGCTAAAGAGGAGCTTCCTATGGTACATGTTTCTGTGGGTACGACTTTGTTGTTGTGGTTGTAAGTGAATACAGGTGGTGTGACAGCATTTGCTGAATATAAATTCTCACAAATATTTAAATTCAATGCATCGTAACCGGGCTGACGACCGTTGCCTTCATAACATGGCCAACCGAAGTTTTCGACGGTTGCGTCTGTCGGATTTGCTACCCTGTTTATCTCCTCCCATGTTTCCCAACCTACATCTCCCAACCATATTTCGTTCGTACCGGGACGCATGACTATTCTAAAAGGGTTCCTTAAACCATAAGAGATTATTCTTTTGGCTTTTGGATCAGGGTTATTGAAGAGAGGATTATCGGGTAATGCTTCGCCTGTGTCCGGATTAATACGGATGATTGATCCATCGAGACTTGTAGGATCGCCGTTGGTCCTTAAGTCTTGACTTCTTAGAGCTCCACCTTCTGCGGTAGGCGGTGTGAGTGCTGTACCTGCTACGCCTGGTGGGTCACCACAAGGATTAACAGGGTTTCCGTCCTGACCATAATCAGCAAAAGTAAAACTCGCGCCATCGCCTCCACTTGCGTAAAGCGCGCCGTCGGCTCCGAATGCTAAGGAACCAAGGGAATGACTTGGATACTGCTGGCACCAGTCTTCAACGAGAACTTGCTCTGTGCCTGTCATAGTGTTGCCGTTTGCTTGGAGTCTCGAAAGACGGCCGCTGACGACACAGCCATCTGTGGTGGCGCCCGGAGGTGTGGGACAGGCATCGCCCCATGTGGGTGGGGTTCCGCCAATAGGGGCGTCGTATGCGTAAAGTACGTAAATATATGGTTTGGTGGGGAAATTTGGATCCAGCACCATTGACATTAGGCCTCTGTCCCAAAAATTGTGAACATTAGCGCTGAGATCCGCGAAAACTGCGGGGGTTGTGTCGGTTAAGTTGTCGAAGACTTTAATTATGCCGCTTTTTTCCGCGACAAATATTCGACCGTCCGGGGAAAAGCGGAGTGTCATAGGGTTTGTGAGACCGCTAAAGACTACCTCATCTTCAAAGTTTACCTGTGTTGCTGCTTGGACGTTTTTGTCAGACTGCTTATAAAAGATGAAAGTAAAAAGGATCAGGAGGAGGATTGGTAAAATGAATTTGAGTTTTGCCACCTATTTAAAAACTGACTCCAAAAGATGAAGTTAGATATACTATAGCGGATTATAGATTACTTTTATTGTTTGTCAACGAACAAGTACGTTTTTACTGTCGTGCTAAACTAAGTTTATGACTGGAAGAACGCATGATTTAGCGGCGTTTACCGCTTTGTCTCTCGTCATTTTAAATACTCCCCTACCTCCAATTTCTCTGGCAACCGGATTATGTGCGCTAGGGGCTAATTTTATAGGTGGGCTTGCGCCGGACCTGGATCAGCCGACCGCTGATTTATGGAGAAGACTGCCAGCCGGGTCTGTTATTGGCAGATTAGTTTCGCCAATTATGGGAAGCCACAGATTTATTTCACATTCAATATTAGGAGTTGTCCTGTTTGGATTTGTCTTGAATGCTCTTCTGAAATGGATGGGAACTTTTGTGCTCGTTGATATGGGGCTAGTTTGGAGCGCTTTTATGATAGGTTTTGTGTCGCATTTAATTATGGACACGCTGACGAGGGATGGTGTGCCTTGGTTCTTTCCCATTCCTGTAAGACTAGGATTCCCGCCGATTAGCGCGCTTCGAATGAAGACGGGTGGCTATTTGGAAAAATACGTCGTGTTTCCGGGGCTTCTAATATTTAATGGCTACTGGTTTTCGCACCACTACCACTTTTATGTGGAGTTCTTGAGGAGATTCTTCTAGTTTACAAATAACTTTACAATTAAGTTGACAAAGGTCTCGTAGGCGCGTGAGATCTTGTGATTTAAGGTGGCATCCTTGAGTCCCCGAAAGGTGCCCTACCTTAAATTCTAGGATGTTCAAGGATTGGGACCTTAAAGAAGGATCTCACCTTGAACTTTACCTATACAAATTAACTTTGTCGTTGCGGCAAGGTGCCACCTTGATTCCGTAGTCCGCAAGGTATTTGAGGTTTACAATTAACTTTACAATTATATTGACAATTGGCCTCTATGTTAGTATAATATTAGTTATGTTTCAACCTAAATTTAGCTACACTCCAAAAATGATAAATACTCTCGCTTCTATCGAGAGGCTTTACGGTCGGCTTCTTGGAGAAAAGCTCGTGCCCTCTTTGGCGTTGAAGCTTTCTCAGGAAAATCAGATTCTTGCGACTCACCATTCAACGAGTATTGAGGGTAATCCCCTAACGCCTCGTGATGTGACGAACATCATCCTTGGTGATCAGATTCCGACTACAAAATCGGAAACGGAAGTTAAAAATTACTTTGCGACTTTAAATAAATCGTTCGTGCTTGCCAAGAAGCGGGTTCCCATAACAATTGATTTAACAGAAGATCTGCACGCGGAACTAATGCGGGGCTTAATAAGAGACGGAGCGGGAAAGTTTCGAGACGGCCCTGTTTTTGTCGGTCATAAAACCAAAGTTGAAATTGTTGTTAAACACAATCCGCCTTTTCACTCGGCCGCGGAGATTAAAGGCGCATTAGACGAAGTTTACGACTGGACAAATGAAGAAGACGATTTACATCCTCTTATCAAGGCCGGCGTTATGCATCATGAATTTGCCTATATCCACCCGTTTTTTGACGGTAACGGGAGGCTGGCGAGGATTTTGACTGCTTACTTTCTGCTTTTGAAGCAATATGAGGTCGTACGGTTTTTTATTCTGGACGATTATTACGACATTGACAGGCAGCAATATTCGGACACGTTGCATACGGCAGACAGTGGAGACAAAACAAAGTGGCTGGAATATTTTCTGGAAGGAATTGGCTATTCTTTGCAGGCTGCTTTAGCGCGAATTGAAGGCTTTAGACGAGATTCGGTCGATGAAGTTGCGGGAGAAAAGAGGGTTTTGGTTAGCGCGCGGGAAGAAGACGTTTTGCAAATTATTATCGACAAGAAAGCAGTTAGAACTTCCGACATTCAAGAGGTGCTGGATGTAACAAGACAGCAGGCTCACGCGCTTCTGGCATCTTTGGTCAAAAAGGGTTTGCTTAAAAAGTTTGGAAAGACCAAAACGAGTTACTACAAACTAATTTCTCCCAAAAAGCAGGAGGAGACCAGTCTTTGATATACTTTTCGTGATGCTTAAACGTTTTTCTGTGGCACTTTTGGGAGTCTTGCTCTTTGTGATTTTTTCGCAATCAGCTTTAGCGCAAGCTCCAAGACGCGGAGTCGTCTCACCTACTCCCTCACCGACACCTAGTCCGCCTGTGACAATGGCTGCAACACCCTCCGCAACCGTTAAAGAAGACATAACTCAACCAGAGGAAGAGGTCGCAAGAGAAGAATTCATCAGGCTTTTTTCAAGGCGCGAAATAACCAACCTTAATTTTTTTAATGCCGGAGGCTATATCGTTCAGAGCGCAGTTCGATCGGGAGTTCCCGCGAACACGATTATTTTGATTTTGCTTTTGCCATTTTTGGCAACATTATTCGCGTTTGTCAGGCACGTCGTAGGTTTGCCCAGTTTGGAGATGTTTGTGCCAATCGCGCTTTCAGTGACCCTAGTTTCGACCGGGTTTACGGCAGGTGCAGTGTTGCTACTTGCGATTTTGTTTGGTTCGACTATTGCCAGGGTGATTCTAAAAAGGGTAAGAATCATGCAGTTTCCCAAAATGGCGCTTTCGATTCTGGTCGTTGCCGTTTCTGTTTTTGCAGCTTTGACGATCAGCGCCGAGTTGGGAATGCTTTCTGTTAAGCAAATTTCGATTTTCCCGATTCTTATTCTAATTCTTATTGGCGAAAAAGTTGTTTCGCTGCAGTTAACAAGGAGCTTCAGAGAAACATTTTTGGTTACAACCGTGACGTTATTTTTAGGACTTGTTGGATTCGCGCTTCTCTCGTGGCATGTTGCGAGGCAAGCTGTAATTTTGTATCCGGAAGTAGTTCTGTTGTTGATTCCACTCAACGTGATGATTGGAAGATACTTTGGACTGAGGCTGACTGAATTTTTACGCTTCTATACTCTTTATCGACATGCCCGTAAGTAAAAGCGTTCTGGGCATGAATGCCCGTAACTTTTTGTATATCAGAAAGTACAATCTGCGCGATTCCAAAAAAACCGCGGATAACAAGCTTGCGACCAAACGTATCTTAATTCGCGAAGGAATTCCGACCACTCGTCTGATCAAGGCTTTTTCTAGCAGGAAATCTATTACGAAATTTGATTGGGACTTGCCCAAAGGCGGATTTGTTGTCAAACCTGCAAGAGGTTACGGCGGTGAAGGCGTTTTAGTTTTTAAAAACTGGAAGGGTGAATTCGGAGAAACGCTTTTTGGCGAGGATTACGATACGGGTAGGCTAGCATCGCACATACTCGATATCATAGAAGGTGTTTATTCTCTACAATTTCTGCCGGATCGCGCTTTTATAGAAGAAAGAGTCAGACCTCATCCGTTCTTCAAAAAAATCGCGCCCGGGCTTGCGGATATTCGGGTTATTGTTTTTAACAAGGTGCCAATAATGGCGATGTTGAGACTTCCGACCGCGGAATCAAAAGGCAGAGCAAACCTTCATTTTGGGGCAATTGGTGTTGGGATTGATCTGCGGACTGGGATTACAAAGCACGCGATTTATAAGAATCGTTCAATAAGAAGGGTGCCTGGGACGAAAATTAAGACGAGGGGTATCAAGATTCCAAATTGGGATGAGATTTTGGAGATGGCTGTTCAGGCTCAAGCGGCTATTGAAGGTTTGGGTTTTGCTGGTGTCGATATGGTTGTTGATATTAAACGCGGGCCGTTGGTGCTTGAAATTAATTCAAGGCCAGGGCTATCGATCCAAAACGCGAATCAGGCTTCTTTAAGGTCGAGACTTGAACGTGTCGAAAATGTCGAAATTCCAAGTATTGAGCGCGGAATTGAACTTGCAAAATCACTTTATGCCGAAGATTCGCTCGAGAAAGTAAAGGTTAAGCCGGTCGTGCTTTCGGTAATAGAAGAGGTAATGATAACGACGCAAGAAGGTGTTACAAAGTCATATCACGGTAAGATGGATTCTGGAGCTTATCGAACGTCGATCGATTATACCGTAGTAGCTGAGCTGAAGTTGCCGATTCTGACAAGGAAAATACTAATAAAATCGGCAAGCGGACAGCAGCTGCGAGATGCTGTCCGGATTAGGTTTAACCTCGGTGGTAAAATAATTTCGACGGTTGCTACAATTGCGCAACGGGCGCATTTGGAATATCCTATTATCGTAGGCCGAAAAGATCTGAAGGGCTTTTTGATTGACCCCAAACTTATGAAGGAAGACGAGGAAGAAAAAGTCTCGTAGAGGCGGAATTTAGACCTATAATATGGTATAATACACGTTTCATGGTCAGAAACGAGTGCGGTCCGGACTATTATTCTGTGGCTGAGAGAAGTCCTATCTCCATTGGGAGTCAGAGGATTGCTTATAACAGATCTTGGTCAAACATTCATGGACGACACAACGACGTACGGGTAGGTGTGCAAGAAAATCAGCCGGTTTTTGTTTTGGGAGGATTTAATCATAATTCAGATACACCTGCTGAGTTTGCGCGATTTTCAGATGCGATTGCAGGAGACATTCGTAGCAAGCGGCCTAAACTTGTATATTTGGATATGAACAGGGAGCCACTAACTGTTGGGTTAGAGGGAGACCCTGTAGAGGCAAGACTCGAGAGTCTTCCTTTTAAAGATGGCTCTGTGGATTTCATGGTTCTTGACAGAACGGTAAACTTTATGGATCCCAAACAAGTTGAAGGTTTTTCTAGGTCAGCTGCGAAGGTACTCTCGCGGAATGGCTTGATATTTGCTACTTTTAGTCAGCCTACGTTATTTCACATCGGGGAGTTTCTAGATTCATTACATCACAAAGCTGATGTATACAAGTATAATTACGATGAGCTCTGTAAGTTGACCGGAACTTACCTCAAACCTGTCTTATTCGCAGAGGTAGACGCAGATTATATTAAAGATTACTTCACCGTTGTCTTTTCAAGGAGGGACAGTGAGTACTCGCGCCATCAAGGACAGCCATATCTGTTTTACTAAAATCGCAAAACATATCAATAAGTGAAAAAGCCAATAGATATTAAATTGACTCATGCGGGAGTCAAAAAACTTAAGCGCGAACAAGAAGAGCTAATTGCTAAACGCCCTGGAGTGGTAGTTCGCCTGACAGCCGCTAGAGAACAAGGAGATCTTTCGGAAAATGCTGGCTATCACGCGAGCAAGGAAGAACTTGGGAAGATAGACAGTAGACTGCGAGAGATCCATGTATATTTAAAGTTTGGTGAAGTTATGAGTTCCGCGAGCATTGACACTGTTGGAATTGGTAGTACCGTTACAGTTTCAGGAGACGGCGAGAAGAGGGATTTTTCGATTGTGGGTGAACTCGAGGCGAGCCCGATTGAGGGAAAAGTTTCTAATATCTCCCCTATTGGTAAGGCGCTTCTTGGCGCTAAGGTTGGAGACAGTGTTAAGGTTGAGATTCCTGACGGAGAGCTTACGTTTAAAATACTTTCCGTCAAGCCTAGTTAAACGAGGGGCTTTTGGCCGCTATTTTGAAAATCTTCAAGAAAAGTTTTTAACCCCGTATCTGTTAGTGGGTGTTTGACGAGCTTTTTTAAAACGTCTGCCGGGCACGTTGCGATGTCACAACCCAAAAGCGCCGCCTGTTTTACGTGCAGGGGCGATCTTACGGATGAGAAAAGTATTTTTGTTTCAAAATTGTAATTGTCGTAAATCGTTCTGATTTCCCGAACCAAATCGATTCCGTTTTGCCCGATGTCGTCTAGCCTGCCAGCAAAGGGGCTAACGATGTAGGCACCTAATTTGGCTACTAACAGTGCCTGGTTGGGGCTAAAGACGAGTGTCATGTTGACGCGGATTCCCTGAGCGTTCAAAGTTTTAAGTGCTTTCAAGCCGGCTTCGGTCGTAGGGAGTTTGACTACTACGTTGTTTCCTAGCGCTGCCAATTTTGTTCCTTCCTCGACCATGTTGTGAGCATCCATTGCTAAAACCTCGAGGCTTACGTCTCCATCTACAACATTAAGAATTGCAGAGACAGCGTCGTGATAATCCATCCCTGCTTTGGTTGCCAGAGTGGGATTCGTGGTTACCCCGTCTATTATGCCGAGGTCAACCATGCTTTTTACCTCTTCTGGATTTGCGCTATCTATGAATAGTTGCATTTGTTTTTTTGAGTATACAACTGTTTACTTGTCAATAAAAGTAAGAAATCGCCTAGAAAGCTTTAAGCTTTCTGTTGCAGCGAATCGATTCGTTAAGACAGAAGGTATTAAATATGTCAAACTATATCAAACGTTTAGGAAAACTTCACATGAGTATCATATGTCCAATCGTTTTGTTTAAAAAAGCCTTAAGTTTTGTGTAAAATTAAAGGGTGGTTAGGTTTTTTGCTGTAATTTTTTTGGTGTTTTCGTGCTTCGGACTTTTTTTGTTCAAGCGTGACAGTTTCGGTACCACCTCCCCTATTCCTGCTGAGGTTAAAAATAAACCTACTAAAAGTGTAAATTCTTGGTATCCGAATGTACTGGGCCAAAGGAGCGAAAATCTTATTCTCTCGTCCTCTTCTGCTATTTTGGTTGATTATGACAGTGCTGAGGTCGTATATGGGAAAAACGTGAATGACAGATTGCCTGCAGCTTCCACAATAAAAATAATGACAGCCTTGGTTGCTTTGGAAAACGCAAATGCCAAAGATGTGTTTGCCGTTTCCGAAAAAGCCGCAAGCGTTGGCGAAAATAGCATGGGTCTTTCTGCCGGTGAAAAGGCGACGCTGGAGGAACTTCTATACGGCATGATGCTTGTTTCCGGCAATGATGCGGCGGTTGTGGTTGCGGAAGGCGTTTCGGGAGGCGAAGAAGAGTTTGTGAGTCTTATGAATAATAAGGCTGCCGAGCTTGGACTTAAAGACACTAAGTTTGTGAACGCCTCCGGGCTCGATGTGGATGGTGAAGTCCAGTATTCGAGTGCCTATGATATGGCAGTAATTGCTCGGTATGTCTGGGAAAACTATCCGACATTCCGAAATATCACTTCGACTTTTCATAAATACATCGAGACTACTTCAACGCATAAGGATTTTGATCTTTACAACGACACGAACCTTTTGACAACTTATCCGGGTGTGCGTGGAATTAAACCTGGGTTTACGTGGGAGGCTGGTTTGTGCTTGGTTACTTACGCCGAAAATGATGACCGCAAACTAATTGGCGTTGTTTTGGGCAGCGGGGATCGGCGCGGCGAAATGAAAGAGCTTTTGGACTACGGTTTTGGTTCATTTGGTATTGTTGTTATTCATCCAGATCTGGACTTGTAATTTCATAAACTTTCGAGGACTGAAAGCCCTCGGTATTGTCTTTTAAGTTCACATCGGGTGGCAGAAAACCTAAATCTTTTTTCTTATGCTGGAGAAGTATGTAGCCGTTTGGCATCAAAACTGCGATCTGAAAATCGCAGTTTTGATGCCAAACCGTTATAAATTTGAGGCTGATTTGACATTGTTCTTGCGATCTGTTGTACTGCCGTACCTGATTATTTGAGATAAAATTTGGTGCCGGTATGAAGAAGGCTCAAAAAAACGATTCTTTGGTAAGGCTCTACGAGTCAGGTATCAAGTTTTTGGTTCCTCTTTCCGTAGTAGATACTTACAAAACGATAATGAAAGAAGCCATAAAGTTGGTAAATGCCAGCTACGGCTCGATTTTTATTAAAAAAAATGGTGTTTTAATTCGAGTCTACGCCTCCACATCTTCTCTCTACAAGACAAAAATTAGGCCAAAAGGCTTCACTTATCGAGCAGCTTCGCTTGCAAAACCTACGATTCTGGACATTTCTAAAGTAGAAAAATTTCACCCTAGGGTCAAAGATATGGGTGTTAAATCTACAATATTTATTCCACTTGCTTACAAAAAAGAATCTATCGGTGTACTTTCTGTTGATTCTTTTAAATACAGAACTTTTTCGAAACACGAGCTTGATCTCCTTAAACACTTCGGCTCGCTGGCTAGTCTTGCAATCAGAAAGGCCCAGCTTTACCAGGAGGCAAGGGATGCTATTGGGTTTCGGGATTTGTTTATTTCGCTTGCAAACCATGAATTAAGAACGCCAATGACAACTATTTACGCTTACTCGCAACTCCTGGAGAAAAAGCTTGCGAAGAAATCTCCGAAAGAAGCTAAATACGCAAAACTCATGAAGGACGAGTCTAAAAGACTTGAGCTTTTGCTAAATGATTTTCTTAGACTTGACCAGATACGAAAGGGAGAAATGGAGTACAGATTCAAAAAGATCGATATTCGTGACGTACTTTCGCGGGCTACGGATTTATTCGAATCGGGACACAAGGACCATAGACTGATTTACAGAAACGAAATGGTTAATGGACAAAGTACTATTACTGCTGATTTTGACAAGATACTACAGCTTGTCGTTAATCTCCTTAACAATGCGGCTAAGTTTTCTGGTCGTGGGACAGAAGTGGAGCTCTTAGCGAAAAGGTCTGGGGAGTTTGTTTGTATAATGGTTAAAGACCATGGAGTGGGTATTCACAAGCGGGATCTTGGTCATATATTTGAGGAGTTTTATAAGGGCAACAGAAAAAGACTTCCAGGAATGGGGCTTGGGTTATTTTTGGCAAGATCGATCGTTGATAAGCATGGAGGGAAGATTAGTGTAAAATCTAAGCTGAATAAAGGTACAATTATGGAAGTTTTGCTGCCAGTTAATTAAAGTCGATGAATGAATACGCGCCAAGAGAAAGTCTTGAAGGGGTAGTCAGACAGGAAGTTCAACATGCTGAAGCACTGAATGCTTTGGTGGACAGAGGCGGTACTAAACTTGCAGTGCCTATGATGGTCGATCTTCTCGGTCATCCAACAATCAGAAAATTAGTCGTTCTTGGGCAGCCAACGGCTGGTAAAAGTACGTTGATCGGGCAAATGATAGAGGTTTGCAGACGTGTCAGTGAACAAACTCAAGAAAATATAAATGTAAATATTACGATGTATGAGACGCATCTCAAAAGACTGCAAACCGATACAGGAATATCTTCTGAGGACCCAAAATATCCTTGGGCAAGGCTGAATTGGGATATTGCCAGGGAAGTAAGCGTGAGGCTAGACGATCATGGGGGCAGGAGCGTAAGGTTCGTGGAGATTCCAGGTGTTGGAAGAAAAGGTCAGGGCGTAAGAGACAGGGCAGTTTCTGCCTTCAATAGGTTAGCCTGGATATCCCAGTCTTCAGATAGTCATGACACTATGTTTCTATACCTAATCGCAGACCCGCGAGCTCAGAGGAAAGCGATACATCTGAGGACTGCCATTCCAGACCTGCCTGATCACCAGGTTGTCCCATACTTGTCGGAAAATTTAGATATAGTTGTTGCCGGAATGGACGACAGCCCTAACCCGGGGTCGGAAATAAAGGAAATTATAAGCCGGGCTGCCCGCGAAGAACACATCAATGATATTAGGCGTGAAGTAAAAGAGATAACAATAGGTTGGACAGTTGCAACATCCCAAGAAGCTAAGGAAATGCCCAAGCCAATCGCGAGCGATTCCGAACTTTCTTTTACGATGCGGAGCGACATGAGAGATGAATTTGGATACATGGAGCAAGTATTTTACAGAGAAATGGGGCTTAGCGAGCAATTTGCGAGAGTCGGGTACAATTATATTCGAAGAGGAACCATCACTTGGTACCCAAGGCTTGTCCCGACTCCTGTTTAGGACTTCCCTCTGGTTGGGACACAGGGATGTGTGATTTGCTCGGTAGCACCCAGGAGAGGATTCGCGATTTGCTTGCTAGAAGGGATGTGTGATTTGTTTCACAAATCCACATATGATTTCGTAACTATTGAAATAGTTTTTTCAATAGTACTCCATCATAGCGAACCCTAAGAGGGTCGCTCCGTCGTACTTACACAAAATATATTTTGTACAGTAACAAAAATATTTTGTGGGAGCACAGGGATTCGAACCCTGAACCGACTGCTTAAGAGGCAGTTGCTCTACCATTGAGCTATACTCCCATTCCACGAAGTGGAATCTCGCCAATCAGTGCCATTCCGTCATTTCTCCTCTTCAAATTCAGAGGATTTTGACAAATATCCCAAAATTCTTCGAATTTTGGAAAGGAAGAACAGACTAAAGGTTGAGCGGAGTTATTTATAACTTCATGAAACCAAAAAGTCTAGTTCTGACGAGTGCTCGCAGAGGGATTTACTTCGACTCCGTTCTGCAATGCAGAACTGCGCTCAGTATAAACTTCTCATCCCTCCCTATCACCCTGTGTGCGCCAAGTCTCTTTACAATGGAACACGTTTGAGGCTTATTTTAGCAGAGTGTATCAGACATTTCAGCAGTACCAAATTCAAGTTCCTATGTACACCTAAACTAGATTGAATTTAATAGATAATTTTCCAACTAAAACTGCATAACTGTACCCAAAAACCATAAACAGCACCCCATTTAACTCTTGATATTGTAACGCATTGTGTTACAATAATAATGTGATTGGCATTCGTAAACTTCTCTGGGATGCGTGGAACACAGCGCATATTGCAAGACATAATGTTACACCTGATGAAGTAGAACAAATTTGCCATGCTGATCCGGTAGTACAAATTGGAAAGAAGGGAAGATTGCTTGTCTTTGGTCCTACAGATAGCGGGAAAATACTTGCGGTAATTCTTGATAAGGAAGAAGAGAAAAATGTGTATTATCCAGTAACTGCATATAAAGCAAGCAAAAAACTGATAAGGATATACCTAAATCAAAAAGGAGGTGAGCAAAAATGACACAAGTAAAAAAAACAATACCTGAGTTTAAAAACCGAGAAGAAGAAGCAAAATTCTTTGATACACATGATATGGCAGATTACCAGCATGAATTTAAAACAGTAAAGGCAAAATTTGCTAAAAACCTTTCAGAGGGTATTACTGTCAGATTTGATAAGACAACCATAGAAAAACTTCGGGAAATAGCTCATGAAAAAGGAGTGGGTCCTACAACTCTTGCCAGGATGTGGATTTTGGATCAGTTGAGACAACAGGCATAAAAACTGGCGGACATAGACGCTACCAGAACCTATTTTGCGATCCCAATTGACTGCTTTTTATATTTCAAATTATCTCAACTAACGACAGTAGCACCTGTAGGTTTCTCAAGGTCAGTGCAATCCGAAGAAAATCGTAGAAATCCGTAGATTTGTGCCCCTGGAGGGAATCGAACCCCCAACCGTCCCGTCCGAAGCGGGATGCTCTATCCGTTAAGCTACAGGGGCTTCTATTTGTTTATGCCATCCGTATTGTATAGCTGTTTTCCGTCTGTGGCAATTCGCACACCTTATATCGCATTTGGAAATTTCTGTAATTATTTTGTTAATAGAACCATATGATACTAATCTCGAGACGTCCATTAATTTGTCTTTTGAATGGTCGAATTCTAGTACAATTGGATCTTTTTCTCCACAATCGACACATGCATGTTCTAAAAGATAATTCCAAATATATTTTCGAATTACTAACTTTGTTATTTTATTTCTCTTGCGGGCTTTTATTAAATAATATTGTCTGTTATTTATATAGTGCTTTCTAATATAAATCCTGCTACAGTTTTTGCAGTGAGATTGTAAAATGCCCTTTAGCTTAAATTTAAAGTTAAATTCACTATCTTCTTTTGATTGTTTACAGTTGGTACAAGTTTTCACAAAGTGATAGTACTTGAAAGTGTATTTAATTTTCAAGTCCGGTGCGTGGCTATAAGATCTTGTCTAGCCTCAGACTTCTGTTGAGTAAGGATTGAAGCGCAGCTTATCTTGCGTAATTTTTTCTTCAGGACTAAAATTTGAGCCATGGTAGGTTCGGAGCGTGAAGGCCCGTCTGACCCGAGAAAGCGCGAAAGCATGCATAGGATTGCGAGATGGGCTGGTGCCGCTGCCCTCAGTTTGACCTATGCCACTTCCTGGCAAGCCCGACTGGTAGCTGAAGGTGTTGATAAAATAGCTCCCCCTTACACTTGGAAGGATCTTTTAGACATAAGTAACACTCTTGAACTGGGTTGGGAATACGGGCAAGAGCTAGTTGGAGCTGCACACGCAGACAGGGAAGGGGCGTGGGCTGCTTTCAGGCTTTTTAGTGAACCTTCCGGATCTTACAGAAAATCACCATTTTTAAGGACTACTTTAGAGCATAGTCAGACCGAAGGAAAGTTCTCAGTCGGCTTAGGAGATAGCTACATGTTGGGAGAATACGATAATACTTCGCCACTGACTCTTTACAAGGATTTGATGATAGAAAGACGGGGCGTTTCAGGTTGGGTAGATTATATAGTCGCGCAGCGTGGAAAAACAACCGAGGAGATTATTCGCGATCAGGTACTTTCTCCTAAGGTTAAAGGCGAGCTTGACAAATGGGATGTTTTTGATGCTTGGTCTAGCGTTGGGGCAAACGATTTTATAGAAGTAGCAACTACTATTGATGCGATTCAAGAACTTAAGTTGGTCGGGTAGGACCCCTTAGAGCATCCGGAGGTATTATTTAAATACTCTCGCCAAATGCTTGATATGCTTTCTGTTACCCGCTACCGATTCTCAAAGTTTCTCAACGCGCTTTATGACGAATACGGTCAAAAGATTCGTCACATCGTCATAATTTTGCTTCCTGATTTGGGTCGCGCGGCAGCGATAACTTCACAAAAGTTCGGTTTGGAACCAGAACGTATAGCCATAGTTGACCCCAGGGCTAAAAGAATAGTTAGCGAAATTGCCGAAAAGGTTAATGGTGCATGGTTGGAGGAGGCTCAGGAGTTTCATGAGCGGACCGGGATAAAAATAGTTGCTATAGACACGTTTAAGGACTCGCTCTTTAGAAAAGACGATCAGCATCTTAATAGAGCTGGGAGAGAAGCGATCGCAGAAGAAGCCTACGATAGAACAGTGTTTAGTGCCACCTAATGAGCTTATAGTTCTTCGTCTTCGAGTTCTTTGTCGACACCTAGCGGTGTGGGGTTTTCATCGCTATCATCACCGTGAAGGCCGACGCTTTTTAACGCATCATCGATGTCTGGAGATTCGGAGTTTGTAGCGTCGCCAGAAAAAGGATCTTCTTCGCCTGTCACTGAAGGAGCGGCAACCGGATCGGTAAACTGATCTTCGTCGGGCTTAGATTCATCTACAGTCGGTACAGATTTCGCATCACCGGAATCTGTGTTTTCTAAGTCTTCGTCGGTAGGTTCTGGTATATTGTTTGGATCGTCTTGCATGTTTGGGATATTTTACCTTCGGTGCAGGGTTTAGGCAAGGCCTGAAACTGCTTAATGTTTGCTTCTCTTGATATAATTTATGCCTGCATGAGGGAACGTGAACCGAATCCACAGGAAAGAAAGATTTTTTTTCACTTTGTGAGACATGGAGAGCCAGAAGAATACGGTGAGACTGATTCGCCCCTTTCCCCAATCGGCAGAAGACAAATCGAAGGATATGCCCGAAACTTTTTGAATAGCCTAGAAGGTAAACCAGAGGTAAGGATTGCTTACAGCAGGAGGCGAAGAACGAGGGAATCTGCGGACATAATTGAAGCGGCCTTTAAAAGCTCTCCAGGCGTATACTTCGGCATGTGGCCTCAAAATTCAATTGAGCCACATGACACGTTGGAACCCCTCATTGAAGCTGGTATAGACAGCCGCGAAGCCTTCAGTGAATGGCGGAAAAACGCGGAATTTGTTTATAAGGAAGTTGTTGACATAAGAGGACCAAAAGATATTTGGGACGACATCCACAGAGTAGTCAGACGGTTTTTGAACATCTCTTCAGTAATTCCTAAAAACAAACCTGACTGGCATCTTATTCTTGTAACTCACGAGACAACGATTGCGTCACTTGCTGCGGAAATTGGCGTTGATCTTGATAATTTACAAATAGGTTATGCAGAATCGCTTAAAATAGAGATTTCTGACGAGAGAATGAAATACAGCTTTAGAGATCTTCTGGTTGAAAAACCTATCGAGAAGAGGGGTTAAATTCGGTTACTTGCAGCAAAAGAGAATTTTTAGACTTATAGTTTACACACGCTTGGTGTTGTGCTAAAATTTCTCCTCATGACTAGAGAAAACGGAGGCTCCGGCGGGCAGGGGTCAGAAGCTGAAATAACAAGGCAACTCACGCAGCGTATTGCCGAATTAGCTTCGGGATTCTTTGGTGAAGAAGATCGGATTGTTCGAAGAGATCCGACAGGGCAAAAGCCGAATTTGATTATTTCCGGAGGCAAGATGTTGGAAGGGACAGACTGGGAGGGAGCGACATTGAATATATCCAGGCATAATTTTAGTGGGGTTTATCAGGATGTGGATGATCAGGAGATTTGGACTTTTTACCCTAATCGTGTTCAGAAAGTAATTAGAAGGAGTGTGGGATATCTAGCTTTTCCTGGATACACCAGTCCCGATCGTGTTGTCCCAGTTACTACTGTGGATTTGCAAGTTCTTCTTAATGATCTAGAACATAGTGAACCAGGTCCGCCATGGCTGCCGGCACCAAATATATAAGGTACCCTCACGTTAATTTATGCTAAAATTAGCCATAAAGCCGGGGTGGTGGAATGGCAGACACGCAAGACTTAAAATCTTGTGACCGCGAGGTCGTGAGGGTTCGACCCCCTCTCCCGGCACTCCTGCAGAGCAGGATTGCAACTTGCCCGATGACATTTTAATGTATCAGGTATACTTGCTAAGAAGTGAAAAGGATAAGTCGCGGTCATACGTTGGACTGAGGATAAAAGGGGTTAAAAATAGGCTTTGGGAGCATAACTCCGGGAAATCCAAGTACACTAAATCTTTTTTGCCTTGGAAGCTTGTTTATTTCGAGAATTTTTACTGTAGGACTTGCGCAGAACAGAGAGAAAAGTTTTTAAAATTAGGTTTTGGATTCAGGTTTAGAAAGATTGTTTTAAATAATTATCCGTGCGAGTAGACTACGGTCTGCTCTGCAGACCGGGGAGTAGCTCAGTTTGGCTAGAGCGCTGCGTTTGGGACGCAGAGGCCGGAGGTTCGAGTCCTCTCTCCCCGACTTTTTACTGCTTGCTTTCTGTAAAAGCTGATTTTCGGGGTTCATCCGGCATCTTCGAAAGAACAATATTGAGTCTCCAAGGGTCTAAATCTAGACCGGCAATAATTCTAAAAACTGACAAAGAGCTGGGCCAAGCTCGGAGTCCTGTTTCGAACATACTGATTGTTGCCTGTCCTACCAATGATCGTATTTCGAGATCGGCTTGGCTTAAGCCTTTTTCGGTTCTGAATTCGCGCACGAGTTGTCCAGGAGTTAGCCTTTCGTATTTCTCGACTAATTCTGCGGGTGGTAGTTCCGATTCAGCAGAAAAATGCGCTCCAATATCTCGTTCTTATACCATTTGGCAGGAATTGTACATACGTGGGAAGACTCGAGTCAAATAATGTTCTTGAAAAATTTAAATTGTAAATGGTTACAATAATTGTATGACCTTGAAGTTTATCCAGGCAAATATTTTTATGGGGAAATATTTGGACTCGTTGATCGATTTTATCAAGGATGAAGACCCTGATATCGTGACTATGCAAGAGGTAACGGCTTGTGACTTTAATCTGTATGAGGATAAAAGCGCCCATATTTTTGATGTTATTGGCGAGAAAACAGGACTGGAGGGTGTTTTTGACCCGGTTATGGAGCTTGCCGGCAAGCCGGACGCGGAGTTCGGTAACGCGGTGTTTTCCAAATACGAAGTTACAAAGCATAAGGTTCTAGTTCTAAAAGAATTTCGTCCTGTTACTTGGGAAGAACTTGAAGCAACGGAAGGGCGACCAGGTATTAACCCCCAGGTAGAAAAGCACGCAGTGGACGCTATTGTCGACGTAGGAGGGACTAAAATCCACGTTGTTAGCTGGCACGGCGCTTGGGTATCGCATGCGGAGGACAGCCCAGAATCAATAAGACAAGCACAAATTGTGGCTGATTACCTTGAGACTCTCGAAGATCCGTTTATTGTGGCTGGGGATTTGAACGTTGGGCCACAGACAGAGACGATTGGGTTGATTAACAAGGTTGCGAATAATTTGATGATGAACTCAGGGGTAAGACAGACGACGCATCCGACGGTACATAAAATAGCGCCCCGCGGTTATCTAATAGATTATATCTTTACCTCTTCTCATTTTAAGGTAAAATCGCTTAAAGTTCCGGAAATTATTGTTTCTGACCATCTTCCTGTCGTCGCCGAACTTCAAATTTAAGTCTGCTTCCAGACCCCAGGCTTAGTTTAGGAGCAGTAGACCTTAGGCGCGCAGTCACGTTCAGTTCACATGAACGTGACGAGGACCGCAAGATACATGGAGTGCATCCTATAGTTGTTAAACTATGTTTAAGGTGATATAATCCATAGTTTGTATGGAACGGAGACAAGATAGAGGTGTCGTAGATGAGCGCAAACGCGCTTTTTTAAAATTGACAGGACGCGCGGGTCTTGTTGTGGCTCTGAGTGGTACCGCTTTAAGCGGCGTAATTTTAGCTAGGAGCTTAAATGATGGATCCGAAAACGAAATTACGGATTTACTACTCTATCCGAGCATGGATTCCGCTCAAAAGCTTGCAATAATCGAAAAACGAGGGTTAGCAGTGGATTCGTACGAAGGATTGGGTCCAGAAAACCCACAGGAAGAACTAAAAAGACTGGTTGTGGAGGATTTTTGCGCTAAGCTTGGAATCAATAAGCAAGCAGCAAGCGACTTAGATCGCTCTATCGTGTTTATTGATTCTTCCTCTGATCACCCAGACAGTGTTATAAACTTTACTCCCGGCCAAGCGCAGATTAATACCTCGGTTTCGAGAAGTCTTGCTCGTGACGCGAGGGATAATTCTTACACAGACGTGGCATTTATTAGGTCCTTGCTTTACTTATCGTGTGCGATACGAAGGTTGCCAAAGGAAGTTGCGGAAATCGAGCATTTTCATGAAAGAATTCCTGGGGAAATTTTGCCCGTGGAAATTTATGCCCGCAAAGGGTTTTCTTTGCTCGGCAGAACACCTGATGGACAAAAAGAATACGTTCTTAGTGGTGCCGAGGTTCCGGTTGCTGCTATCGTGGCTGAGACTGTCGCGAGTGACAGGGGTAGATTCGTTCCTTTCCCTTTCCCTCCCGAAAGTGCGTATCCTCACTTAATTGATTTAGTAAAGGACATTAATAAAGGCGTAGAGATACCTCAAGGGGAATTCGCCGTTCTGGCGATGGCGGGAAGGGTTGACGAAATTTTAAAGAGGTGGGACCGCAGTTTTTCTCCCGCGGTTAAGACATTGGCCTCAATTGCTTTGGTCCAAGCAGGAGCACATTCTCCTGATGAGGCTAGAAGACAGGCTTCGGTTTATCTCAATAGGCCAGAACTGAATCTTCCCAAAACAGCTTCTGCAAAAGAACCAACGTTTTATTAATTTCTGGTAAAATATATCAGCCCGCGAATTTGCGGGTGTAGTTCAATGGTAGAACACCAGTTTTCCAAACTGGATACGAGGGTTCGATTCCCTTCACCCGCTCCATACAATTTTATCGAACCCTTGGATTTTAGCTTTAGAAAGTTGTTAAAATGTTGTACAATCCAAGCCCATAAGGTGTTATCCTAACGGGAATCGAACTAGCCTT
>JANLHP010000016.1 GCA_024654445.1 Candidatus Curtissbacteria bacterium
GGTTTCAAAATGGTTACCAATTTTACGGTTACAAAGGAAAGGCCTGGCAGTACCAGAGGGTCAATTAATGACAGAGCTGAAAGGAAGCACGATACAGAATTTAGTGGCATAGATAATATGTAAGTTTAAACTGCTTTCAGTGAGATCAGCATGTTGTTGCTAATGCCTTGGAGCTATTGAGCGCTAATAGCAATGATGGGGGAAAAAAATTATAATAATATCAGAATTTTATTGACAGGGTTTTTGGTTGAAATTGCAGAGATTTTTTGTGTTTGTAGCATTGATATATTTGCGTTGAACAAGGGGTTTGGTTTGGGCAGATATGAGGCTTGTTGGTGTGTTAAAGGGGTGAGCGTGTGCGATTTTTTTAAGTAACGTATAGAGTATTTGCGGGGCAAAAATTTTCAATAAAAATCATGTGGTATAATAGCCAAGTTAAATGAAGGCTATTTGCCTATATGTGATAAATTGATGATTGCTAAAAATACTATAGACTCGACGCTTGAACAAGTCGAAGAATTACTGAAAAGTGATAAGAAGTTGTCAGCAAGCGCAAAGTCATTGTTTCGCGTATTGGTGTTGATTATAAGAGCGCTAGTTCGTCATAAGCCTACAAAACCAAAAAAGAAAATACCAAAGAGAGAGGAAGAGCCAAAAGAGGAAAGGCTGGAAAAACACTTAACACTGGAAGAAGAAAATGAAAGATTAAAAGCAGAGTTGGAAAAGATAAAAATAAAAGACGTAAATAAGAACGTCAACAAGCCGTCATCAAAACAGCCGGAATGGGAACCCAAGGGAGTCGGTAACTATCCAAAAAGTGGCAAACAGGGAAGAGGGAAAAAGAAGCGAGAGGGTTCTGGCAACAAATGCAAAACGAAGGAATCCTCAATCAAGGTAAAAGCGACGTTGGACAGTTGTACTAACTGCGGAGAGGATTTATCTTCAAAAGAGCCTTTAAAGAGCAGTAATACAAGGATTATAGAGGATATATCAGATGTGTCTGAGCCGGAAGTAATAGAGATAGAGCAAGAGAAAAAGTATTGTCAAAATTGCCGGCAAGTGGTGACTGCTAAATCAGAACTGGCATTACCTAAGTCTGATATAGGTTTAAATGCGACAACGTTGATATGTTATTTGTGGGTATCATCCTGCTTGCCCTTTACAAGGTTGGCAAAATACATGCAGGACTTTTTTGGTTTTGAGATATCAACGTCCGGGTTGTCTAAACATGTGATACGAGTTTCAGGGATATTGGAAGACGTTTATGACGAAATTTTGCAAGATGTGCAAATTGGATATATATTATTTGCAGACGAAACCGGCTGGCGGATAAAAGGTCGTAACTGGTGGCTATGGGTGTTTGGCACAAAAAAGTCCGCCTATTTTCTCATAGACAAATCAAGGGGAGGTGATGTGGTACGCCGTATTCTCGGAGAAGTGTTTCTGGGGGTAATGGTTGTAGACGGATGGGGTGCGTACTTATCTATAATAAGCGAACAGCAGAGCTGTATGGCACATTTACTAAGGAAGATACGGAAATTCTATAAGTCATTTCCTGAGCTAAAGGATATAGCTGCATTTTACGTAAAGTTTCGAAGAATAATAAAGGATGGAGAACGTTTACAGGCATTGCGCAAGGAGTTTGGAGAAGAAAAATTTTACAGGCGTTTTGCCAGATTAGAAACCCGTTTGGAAGAGTTATTGAAATGGCCCAATCCAGACAATGTGCTACAAGGGGTAATAGACAAAGTAAGGAGGCAGCAATCTCGAACGCTGACATTCGTATGTCATCCGGAAGTTCCTTGCCATAACAATTTTGCTGAATACTTGATACGCACAGGAGTTCTCAAGCGCAAAATATCAGGAGGAAGTAAATCAAAGGAAGGAGCAAACGCCTATGCAATCTTGCTTTCAATTCATACGACGTGCAAATTACGGAAAGTGTCGTTTCTGCGTTTTCTTAAAGAGAGTTTAAAACACTACATAAAAACAGGAAGACCTATGCTCCTGAAAGAATTTGAAGAATATACAAAAGCAGAAATCCTTAAGAAGGCTGCCTAAAGAACTATGCAATTGGTTTCTCGTTGAAAACAGTTTAAACTTACTAATTTTATTGTGCTTTTGCAAGATATAGCTACTATTATCTGGTTTTACTATTTATTCAGGAAAATAATGAGAAATCAATAAATGGAAAGGAGTGTCGATTATGATTAAACATCCGTTAGTAAAATTTGTTGGAAGATTAGCAACAACTTTTAAGCAAGAAGACGATGTACCAATTTATGATCCC